>JAPULM010000468.1 GCA_027294925.1 bacterium | reverse complement strand
CGGCTGCAAATCCGCTAGCTGCGCCATCAAGCGCAGCGCCTGCTCATCGCCGCCGATGGTCAAGCCGGTGACGCCGCAATCCTCCCACAGGCGGAAGCGGCGCCGGATACGGTCGGCGGGACCGATCAAGACGCCCTGATCGACAAACTCATCCGGTACCGCTGCGCTCGCTTCCGCCTTGCGTTTGGCCAGGTAGAGCTCCTGGATACGATCGGCAGCGGTGGCGAAGCCGCGCCGGATCATCATCTCTTTATGAAAATTTTTGTTCTTGTGCCCCATGCCGCCAACATATAGCGCGATGTTCGGTTTTAATTGATCGATCGCCTGTTTGACGTCGTCGGTGATGATCACCTGCACCGCCGTCTGCCGTTCGAAGCTGGCCGCCACTTTGCCCGAACGCGCTAGTCCTGCATCGATCCAGGGTTGATATATCGACGCCGTTTCCGGCACGAAGCCCAGCGGCAACCAACCGTCGGCGATTTCCGCCGTCAGTCGCACCATCGCTTCCATACCGGTGCCGAGCCAGATGGGGATGTCGGGATTCATGTGCATAATCGACTTCAGCGGTTTGCCGACGCCCATCGCGCCCTCGCCCACATAGGGCAGGCTGATCTCCTTGCCATGGTGCGTCACCGGCGCCTCGCGCGCCCAGATTTTCTTCATGATGGCGACGTAATCTTTAATCCGATAGTAAGGGCGTCCCCATGGTTCGCCGTACCAGCCCTCGACGATTTGTGGACCGGATACCCCGAGGCCGCAAATCACCCGGTTGCCGCCGGCGATGGCGTCCAGGGTGGCGATCGACATCGCCGCATTGGCCGGCGTGCGTCCGGCGAGCTGAATCACTGCGGTGCCGAGACGGATGCGTTTGGTGTGCGCGGCGACATAGGCGAGTGGCGTAATGGCGTCAGAACCATAGGCTTCCGAGGCCCAAACCGAGTCATACCCCAAGCGCTCTGCTAACACGATTTTGTCGACCGGTATATCTAAATGTGGGCCCGAATAGCCCAACCTCAGACCAAGTTTCATGCCTGTAGTTCCTCTGGTGATCGTTGTAAATTGTTGAGACCTTATCATCCGTTGCGATCTGACCCATACGGCGGACAGCGGTGACATCGAGCCTAGGTTGAGACAAGTCCACCCCTGCTCCTTTACAAGGTTGCGCTGACGATCCAGGCGGCGCCACCCATCTGAATGGCGCCATGGCGTTCGAAATCGCTCAGTCTAACGGGTAAATGCGCCTTGACGCGTTGTCTGGTAGCGTCATCGGCCTTGCTGAGCAGGCGGCCAAGCGGACCGAATTCGATGACGAATTCGGCAGCGCGCGCCAGCGGGTCAGGGCCGTCAAAGCGCATGGTCATCTGGCGATCAACAGGCGTCATGACGATGTGTTGAAATCCCGCCGCAGATAAAATGTCGTTAACGCGATCCGGGTCAGCGAAGGCAAAGGGACCGGGGGCGTGCGGGTGCGGAGGCGGTGGCATGTCGATGATGTCGGCGGCCGCCGTTAGCAGGACCGCCACCCATTCATTTTCCGTTGCGGCGCGCCAGCAAATAAAACCCAGTCGGCCGCTTGCTCTGAGCGCCAGTCTGATGTTGCGATAGGCAGCCAGCGGGTCGCCGAAGAACATGACGCCGAAGCGCGACATCACGAGGTCCCATTCGGGCTCGAACGGGCGCGTCGCGACGTCTGACAATTCAAACGAGGTATTGGTCAGGGTGCGTTCGCCGAGCCGGCGGCGGGCCGCCTGCAGCATATCGGGGCTGATGTCGACCCCGAGCACGACGCCGTCGGCGCCAACTAGGTCGGCGGTTTGCAGTGCGCTAGCGCCGCAGCCACAGCCAATATCTAGCACACGTTCGCCCGGCTGCGGCGCGTTCGCCGCCAGCAACGCATCGCCCATCGGTTCGATCATCTGGTCGAGGTAGCGTTGGTGGTCGGCCCATCGTTTGCCGCTGTCACCACCCCAGTAGGCCAGTTGGGCCTCGTGTAATTCGGTCAGATTCACCGCATTGGTCTCCTGTTCCAGCAAGGATGTAGAATTCGGGATCGTTGTACAACTACGAGGGTAGAAAGCCGAGCGCTGTCTCAAATCGCAACGAGAATTTATCCCACGCTTCGGGGTTAATCAGACGAGGCGGGTACTGACCATTCAAGACCTGCATCACTTGTTGTGCATTCCACGTCGCCATCAATTCCCGTGAATCCACCGTCACGCCAGCCGTGTGATAGGTCCCAACCACATTGTCAAAGGTCAATAAGCGATGTGTCAAAGGCGGCGGTTCAACTTCCCAAACGTCAATGCCGGCTCCGGCAATCTGACCTTGTTCGAGGGCATCGGCCAGAGCCGCCTCATCAACAATTCCACCTCGGGCGGTGGTAATGAGATAGGCCTGGGGTTGCATCAGGGCAAGCTCACGTCGGCCAACCATTCCCCTCGTTTCAGCATTTAGTGGGCAGTTAATGGTTACGAAATCGGCCTGCGACAGAAGATCATCCAGTTTGACCGCAATCGCCCCGCCTGCTTCACACGCCGCCGCCGAGAGGTACGGGTCGTAGGCGATGAGCCGCATATTGAGACCGTTGCCACAAATATGCGCCAGGCGACGACCCACATTGCCTAATCCGATGATGCCCAGGGTGCGCCCGTATGCATTGCGCCCCTTAAACGTCTCACGCGACACGCCGCGCCCTTTTCGCAAGGCGCGATCCGACTGCATAACGTTCTTGGTCAAAGACAACATCATGGCTACCACATGCTCTGCCACCGCCTGTGCGTTGGCGCCAGATTGATTGACCAGCAAGACTCCGGCTGCCGTACAAGCAGCCACATCCACCGGGTCATAACCGGCTCCCGAAGCGGAGATGAGAAGCAGTGATTGACATCGCTCGATTAAGGCCGGGGTCCCTTTGTACAGATCCGGAACTTCATCCCGCGCCGAGGTAATACAGTATGCGTGACTCTTCTCCATCACCGCCCAGTTTTCGTCCTCCGCCGCGTCGAAATCGAGGCGGTGCAGGCAAACGCCTTTCTCTTCAGCGAGCGCATCGGCAACACTGGGGGTTTTGTGATCATCGAACCAGAAAACGTGCTTCTCAGTGCTGTTATCGGGCATCAGGCAATCTCCCTCCGACTTGTCCAGCGCTTAGGCGGATTTCGAAATTGAAAGAAAAGGGGTTGTTCCGCATTCCGCATTAGCCTGTCTCACTCTGCTGCCGTTGCTGTCGTTTGTACTGTTCACGGACTTGCTCGAAAAAAGCCCGGGTTGCGGGTAGCCGGTAATCCGGATACGTCCAATCCCAAGCTTGAAACTGTTTGCGCGTATACCGTAAGGTTATCTCAGCGTAGATACCAGCGCCGAGGTATAAACGGTGAGCATGATCTTTGCTTGAGGCCAGGATCACTTTAGCCAGATCAAGGTAGCCGGGGTCCAAATTGACGCGACGGTCGCCCGAGGCGGTCGCCCATTCAACTTCGAGGCGATTGGTCGTATGCTTCATCACGATCAGCTCAGTGCTGCCGATTAACGCATCGAAGGTGATGTAAACACGCTGCAGGCCGACGCCCATCTCACGCTCGTAATAGGTGGTCTGGGTGAACGGGAAAGGGACGCTACGCAAATCGATGGCGCCAAACTGATGCTGTAAACCGTCTTCGATATCAGCCAGCGCTATGCCTGGCGCCATTAATATTGCGCAAAACGGTTTGACCGGCGATGGGAGGTTAATGGCACCCACGAGTCCCGATTCCTCAGCCTTAAATGGTCATCGCAAAGCGACTTACAACCCCATAGGCCGCCACCTTTCGCACCAAGAGGATGTTCAGGCATGCCACAGCACATTCGGATCTGTGCACTCAATGAACTCGCGCCTGGAAGCCGACGAGTGGTGGAAATCAATGCGTTTGAAGAAGCCTTGGTGGTGCATCATAATGGTCATATTTTTGCCATTTCCAACATCTGTCCACACGAAGGCGCAGCGCTACAACGCGGACTTATTGAGGACAACATCATCTATTGCCCCTTACACCAATGGGGCTTCGACCTGAGCACGGGCGTCTATATCGAGGCGCCGGAAACGTGTGCACGCGTCTATACGGTCGAGGTGCGAGATCGCGATTTATACCTTTGTATCGGACCCGACGAAGCATCGTGACCGGCATCTGAAGGGTCGATAGATAGGTCGCACAGCCCAAGCAAGGACCGGGGTCCTCTAAAGGGCGACACTCTCGTCTATCAACATCACAGGGATATCGTCCCGGATGGGGTAGAGGTACTGACCATCCTCGCGAATCAACCCGCCATCGATGGGTTCGGTTACCTGCTCACCGCCACGATTAGTGAGTTGCCCCTGCCCGATGCGTTCATTCAGACGCTCCACCAAAGCAGCCTCCGCTAAAGTCAGAGGCTGTTTGGTTTCAGGACAGGCAAGAATGTCGAGGAGTTCTTTACTAAGTGCCATCATCATACTCCTTGTATCACATCAAACGCTGCTTATGCATACAGCGCCATACGCGATGATAAAAACTTGAGCCTTAACGTCGTCGTACAGAAGGCTTCGACGTATACACCCAATTGGGCTCCTGCCACCACCAATCATTAGCTGCAACGGGATCATAAACACGCCAGATGCCATGCTTCTTGATACGCGGCGCGACAATCACCTCATTCCCTTCATGCATCAGTCGTTCAGTGGTCAATATAATACCCAGCAAGGCGCCGTGCCGGCGGAAAACCCGGCGGGAATAGTCAGAGCCGGTGGGGTACATGTTTGAACGGGCGCCGTCAACAGGAGAAATCACCCGCTGAAAGAAGCGCAAATAGGCATCTAAGGTAACGGCCGGATAGGAGAGCGTTGGCCGAGATGCAGCACGCATAGGCGGCAATTTAACAGCAGCAGGACCTCGCATGGCATCAGCTTGTCTGGCCGAGGCAACGGCCAAACTGCCTAAACCGGCAAGCAGAGCTAAAGCCCAACACAGAAAACGCAGCAAACTCATCTTCCTTCACTCAACCGGTTGTGCGCCTGACGCGTCAGCGCCGGTATCGATAGGCCATGCGGGCAGGCAGAGGCACAGCTCTGGTGCACACAAGACAAACATACCGTTGCGTCAAGCGGTAAAGCGAGATATCGTTCCTGCGCCATTTGTAAGGCGCCGTAATCCTCGGCATACATCTTGTGGCGTAACACATCGGCGATGGGAACCTGCTCTGGGCAAGACGACTCGCACACCTGACACAAAGGACGGCAGTAGGTGGCGTCATTGAGGCTCGCATAGCGATGCAGCAAACGCAGATCACCCTGCGTGACTCGAACCCCAGAGGCGGCGACATATTCGTTGACCTGAGCAGGCGAGTGCATGGTGACAATCAATGCATCGACATCGCGATTCGACAACACCCAACGAAACGCTGCTTGCGGAAACGTGGCGCCGTCCTTCTGATAAGATTCCATACTGTTCAAACGAGCCCCGCGCAGCGTTTTCATCGCAATCACGCCCATGCCAGCCGCTTTCGCCTTACGAATCACCCGTGGCAAATCCGGATTCACTGCGATAAAGTCAAAACGACGGGTAAAGCGCTGTAAAAAGTTTGGGTCCTGGCCAAAATTGTAGGCGACCAGCATCACATCAAAGGCGCCGCTCTCAATGGCAAACTCAAGGCATTCGATGAGCCGGCCGCCATGGCCTGACAAACCGACATAACGTATTTTACCTTGTGCTTTGGCGCGTTCTGTAAAGGCATAAAATTCCGCATTACGCAAATCCCGCACATCATTGACGGCATGGTGAAAGTAGACATCAATGTAATCAGTACGCAAGCGGCGTAAACTGCCTTCCAAAGTACGCATCATGTCATCCTGCGTCGTATCGGCAGCAAATTGACCTTTACTGGTCAAATAAACGCCGTTTCGCTTGCCCTGCAGGGCTTTACCAAGCGTTGTTTCGGACCGGCCGCCGGTATAGCTCTCTGCCGTATCAAAGTAATTCATGCCGCGCCCTAGTGCATGATGGATCAAGTCAACATCATCTCTGAGCCGAGAGCCGCCAAAACTGATGTCCGATAACTTGATATCCGTACGGCCTAATCGTTTATATTGCTTAATCACAGGCAATTCGCTTGCCTGCTGGGCAAAATCCTTGCTTGCTGCAATCGCAGGGACAATTCCCAGCAGCGAACTGCTCGCCATGATCTGCTTAAGAAACGTACGTCGGGTGGTCTGCATCGTCACTCCCTCACTACGCACCGTCCACCAGGCAAAGCAAAACAGTTGCGAAACTGTATTATGCGTGACTCAGACCCAGACTGCAACTGAAGAAAAAGCAGCGAAAGATTCCGTCCAGCCTGCTTTTGGTGTAATATGCATTCTGGCTGGCAAATCATCATCAAGTTTGCGTTTGAGTGAACCTGAAACAAACAGAGGACGCCGTGCTTTCCACCACTGATAAAATGTTGTTCCTAAGACGGGTATCCATTTTCAGCGGTATGACGTTAGAACAGCTCCGCGTACTCTCCACCCACTTAGAAGACCAACATTTCTTACGGGGTGAAGTCATTTTTGAAGAAGGCGACTTTAGTCAGGACCTGTATATGGTTGTGAGCGGACAAATCCGCATCATTATTGAGTATGGAACCGCACATGAACGGATCATCAACACCCTCGGCGAGGGGGCGTTTTTCGGTGAAATGGCCATTTTCGAAGGTGCACCGCGTTCTGCAACAGCGCTAACCGAACAAGAAGCCGAGCTGTTGGTGCTGGCGCCACAGAAATTTAAACAGACCATCTATCAAAAGCCTGATATGGCATTTGAAATCTTCCGCGAGCTGAGCGGCCGTTTACGGCGACGCGAAGAAGAAATAGTCTAGTCCTGCGCAATGCCATCCATCTCGACCCTTGCGCTAAACGATCGGGTAGGGTAGGGTAGCAAGCAATGGGAATATTGACTTTTTATTAGGTCCTTTTTGGAGGCTGCACTATTTGGAGACTGTACTATGAGTAAAGCGCTTGACCAGATGCGGGTATTGGATTTGACACAATTTGAGGCAGGGCCATCGTGCACCGAAATGCTTGCCTTCCTTGGGGCTGACGTGATCAAAATTGAACACCCGGAATGGGGCGATATGGGCCGGGCGCTAGCCGCCCATACACCGGGCGAAGATGGCTATTACTTTATGTTGCTCAACGCCAACAAAAAAAGTATTACCTTAAATCTCAAAAGCCCGAAGGGGCATGAGATGTTTCTTGACATGGTTAAGCTAGCCGACGTCGTAATAGAAAATTACTCACCAGGTGTGATGGAACGACTTAATCTCGATTACGAGACGATTAAAGCGGTCAATCCGATGATTATCTACGCCACCATAAAAGGGTTTGGCACCTACGGACCGTATAGTGAATACAAAAGCTTTGATATGATCGCTCAGGCGGCTGGTGGCGCCTTTAGCGTTACTGGAGAGGCGGGCGGCATTCCGATCAAACCAGGCACCACAACAGGCGACACCGGAACCGGTATACACGCTGCGGCTGGTATTATGGCTGCCTACATCGATCGTGTCACGCATGGCCATGGTCAAAAAGTTGAAGTGTCGATGCAGGATTCGGTGGTCAATTTTTGCCGTGTAAAAATCCGTGAGACCTATGTCACGGGTGAAGCTGCAACACGTTCGGGCAACCGCACCCCGCGCACCTCACCAGGCAACATCTTCCCATGTAAACCCGAAGGTCCAAATGATTACGTGTATATCTACGTTATGCCCACCACCCAATCCATGTGGGACAATTTACTCAAGATCATGGGTCGTGAGGATCTGTTAAACGAAGCGCGCTTCAGCGACATCACTACCTTGTGGCAACACAATGATGAGATTGAAGCGCTGGTGACGGAGTGGAGCAAACAGCATACGAAATATGAAGTGATGGACCTCCTTGGTATGGCCGGGGTTCCTTGTGGCGCCGTATTAGACACCAAAGAGATTCTCGAAGACCCACACCTCCGTGCACGTGGCATGATCGTTGATGTTCATCATCCGAAAGCCGGCACGTTTGCGATGCCTGCCTGTCCCGTCCAGCTTTCTGAGTCACCCGTCGAGGTCCAACCTTCGCCTTTACTCGGAGAGCATAATGCGGAGGTGTACGAAAAATTATTGGGCCTTGATGTAAAGAATTTAGAGAGCCTAAAGGAACAAGGCGATATTTGATCCGCCTCAAATAGAGTTCCCTATAATTACGCTACGCAGCACTTAGTCGTCTATATCTATCAGACTTGCCGGTTCAACCATAACGGGGCTCATGCCGCTGCGCGCGATGGCGTTAACATTGGCTTTCACCTGCATCACCGCCCGCAGCGGTTTGGCTGCCAGTTTCTCAGCATAGGCTTGGGCTACCGCCATCAGCTCAGCAGACGGGACAACACGATGTATAAGCCCCATATCTCGAACTTGTTCAGCCCTGTATCGATCACAACCTAAGATGATTTCTTTCGCATTTGCCTCGCCTGCCATCCGCACCAAACGCGCTGTCGAACCCACCCCAAGGGGGGTTCCAAGATCGACCTCCGGAAGCCAAAACTGGGCTTCGTCGGAAGCAAAACGAAAATCGCAGGGTAAACCTAATCCCCAGCCGCCCCCAACCGCATGCCCATTAATGGCACAAATTGAAGGCTGATCAAGGCTTTCAAGTTGCCCAGTTACTCTACCGAATAAGCGACGAAACTGAGTTTTGCGATTTCCAAAAACGTTTCGACGCTCTTCATCACTAAGCGCCGCTTTCAACCTCGGCGCATCGGCACCGGCGCTGAAAACCGGTGCTACCCCAGTTAAAATCACAGCCCGGACGGTTCGCTCATCTCGCAATTCGCTGAGTGCGGCAGAAAGATCGCTGAGCATAGCATCCGATAACGAATTACGACGATCTGGACGATTCATGGTTATCGTCGCAATAGCGCCATGGCGCTCAAGCGTTACATTTTCGTACATAGATTTGTAGCCTTTTCTGTCAAAATATTGACATTGGTGCCAAAATATTGTCACCTGTATAAGACATTAGCGTAGAGATGGTCAAGACAAAAAACCGTTCTTATTATTTATTAGCAAGCCTTCCCTCCAAATCGCTCACCGCTACGGCATTCTGGCATATTCATTGCTTACCCAACGGGGTAGTGTCAAACGATCTGTTCACTACAGGGGAGAGCATGAATGTCTTCGACCTCTATTGAGACGGCAACGATCACAGATCCTCAGCCAAAAAACGTCGTCGTTCAAACCACCCTTTACGACCTTATTGCTTCCATTAACGCAACGATTCCGCCGGAAGAGGATCACCTAGTCATCGCCACAGTCTCCCGCATCCTCGACGCCGGACTGGTGAGTTTCCTACAAAGTTAGGGCCTCCCACAACCCCCGATATCCTTCCCTTGACTGGCGACGCATCTGCCTGGAGCTAGCTAAATTCAGCTTCAAACCGAAGATGGGCCCTCAGACGACGCGGTATTTGTGAGCGCAGCCGACCAGGCGTATACAAACCACAACCCAAAACGTGCCCAGCCGAAACGAGCACCACATATCCAGGTTGTACATCAACCTGCAATGGCAGCTCCTCACCCTGCAAAAGTGCGCCTGCCTGGGAAGCTGTTAGTGACAATGTATTACGAACCGCATAATGGCCAAAGCGTTGCAAGGCGGCGGTCGTCGGTTTCAAATGACGGGGCATTTTTCGTAAGACAGGAAGTCCAACCCCTTGCACATTGAGCGAAGCAAGCGCTGTCAAATGCGACGATGCCCGGACCAATACGAACAGCCGTTGCCGTTCCAACAATTGAAAATCCCGGAATGCCGTCAGTGCGATGCCAAAGCGCTGCGTGAAGTAAGCGAGAATTTCATTGCGTTGAGGTTGCACGACGAATGTGGGCCAGGAAGAATCCCACCGAATGGGTGTCGTGGGGATACAGTCGCCAGCAGCGTTCCATGCTGGAGTCATAGGTTAGTGCTCTCCATTGGCCCAGGCCAGGCCGGTGCGGGGCATTCAAGCCAATCGGCTGTAGAAGCGCTGGCCGTTGTTCGAGAAGATACTGGACAACTGCTTCATTCTCATCAGGATTGTAGGTACAGGTGGAATAAAGCAGGCTGCCCTGCTCAGCTAGTAGGTCAAATCCACGCAGCAATAGCTGTTTTTGCAGACGCGGCAGGTCTCCCTCAGAACGCCGATAGTGCTGCAAGCGGCCGCGCTCATCCCACCGGTAAGTGCCTTCGCCGGAACATGGTGCGTCAACCAATACACGATCAAATTTGCAACGTAAGGGGAAATTCTGCCCGGCATAACACGTCGTCACCACATTGCTCATGCCAAGCCGCTTCAGATTATGCTCTAATAGCGACAGACGTTTACCGTGCCGATCATTGGCGACAATTAACCCTTGATCCTGCATCAATTGCGCCATGTGTGCGGTTTTACTACCGGGCGCAGCGCACAAATCGCAAACTCGCTCACCCGGCTGAGGATCAAGCACCAATGATGCCATGGCAGAGGTTAGCGCCTGGGGCTGACAATAACCCAACAGGGCTTCATACAGACTTCCAGGTCGGCTCAGATTGCTCACCAATAAAAGCTCAGGCGCAACGCTTGAAGACGTAACATTATAACCTTTTGCCGCCAACCCGGTTTTAACTTGAGCAGGCGTTCTGCGCAGGGTATTGACACGCAGGCAACACAGTGGCTCACGATGCACTGCGGCACAAAATGCCGCAAACTCAGGAATGAAGTCTGCGTATGCGGCAAAGAGTCGCTGGCTTCCTGGCACCGCCACATGCGTCATTTTATCCACGTCAGTCAGCTGCTTGGCACGAATAGAATGGATAGGATAGACCCTCGACATGCGAGTGTAACGGATTATAAGGTCTGAGCAAGTTGATCAAGATATTGAATCGTTATATCCGGCTGCCAACCAAGGTCATCCAGGATGGCGTCGCCACGATTGATCCAAGCCACCTGAAACCCAAACGCTTTGGCACCAATCACATCAAACGCGTTGGAAGAAACAAAGATCAATGCTTCTTTGGCGACACCGAGATGGCGGGGTGCCAATTCATAGACCAGCGGATTGGGTTTAAACGTTTTCAGAGAGTCCACACTCAAAACCTGGGTGAAAACATCTTGCAACTGATTATGTTGAATGACTGCTTGCAACATGCTCGGCGTACCATTGGACAAGATGGCGAGCGGGTATGAGCTCAATACCCGCAGCGCCTCAGAAATCTCAGGGTAGGTATCCAAATGGTAATAGGCATCTAATAAACCCCTAAACTGAGCATCCTCCAGCGTAATGTTATGACGTTGCAGTGCAAAACGCAGCGCAGCCTCGGTAATCGACCAAAAATCCTCGTATCGCCCCATCAAAGCACGCAACCAAGTGTACTCAAGTTGTTTGGCGCGCCAGGTCTCGCTGAGCGCAGGTGCATCAGGTGCGACTTCTTGGCAAGCCGTAATAACCGAATGGACGTCAAACAAGGTGCCATAGGCGTCAAAAACAAATCCCTGCACATTGGCCATCAGCATCCCCCTAAGCCAAAGGTTTCAGAAGTTCTAAGGCATGCTCATAAAGGCAAGAATCGACTCTGTCGGTCGCCAAAGATCGACCTGGATCCTTGGTCGCGTCGTCTAGATCAAAAATTTGGTCTGCCCGACGATCGACAGCTAACAAGCTATCGGCCTTCTGGAATATCGAAGTGACAAGATCAAAGAAGGCGCCGACGCCAATCCCTAACAATGATTGACTCAACACGGTGGGTCAGGCATCATAGTTGTCTAAAGCTAGCCATTTTGAACGGCATGGTCAGCAAGCGCAAGCGAAAAATCAACGAACCATACCATTCACAATCATACAAGGAGCACAAGATCATGATGGGATGGAGAGCGCGGCTTGGATTCCTCGTACCACCTGGAAATCCGACCGTCGAGCCAGAAATGATGCAGTTAGCACCAGCTGGGGTGTCTATACATTTTTCGCGCCTAGTGGCAACCGGTCCGACCGGCACCCCGACAGGACAGGAAGAGCGAAATCGCAGCTATCTCGAGCACATTCATGAAAGCACAGCGCTGTTGGCCATGGTTCATCCGGACGTCATCGTTCTTGCCCATACGGCCTCAAGTTACACCCTTAGCCCGGCAGACGAAGCAACACTTCTAGCACGCCTGGCAAGCGAGAGCGGCTGCCCAGTAGTGACAGCAGCCGGAGCCGTACAACAAGCCCTGGCACATCTTGGTATACAAAAAGTTGCGCTGGCAACACCTTATACCGAGACCATCAGCCATCAAGGCAAAGTATTTTTACAAACGCACGGCCTTGATGTCGTCAGCTACCAACGCCTGGATGGCGTCCATAACATCTACCAAGAGACAGCAGAACGCGCCTATCGCTTAGCCCGGCAGGCAGACTCACCGGCAGCAGAGGCGGTGTTTATTAGCGGAACAGGCTTGCCGACCCTAGCGGTTCTCGACAATCTCGAGAGCGATATCGGCACACCGGATTTTTCAAGAGCCACATCCATGATGTGGCTAGCCATGCGAACCGCAGGGATTGGTGAATCAAT
>JAPULM010000467.1 GCA_027294925.1 bacterium | reverse complement strand
CGCGAAGAGGCCGATGCCCTGCTGCAACGACACTCCGGTGATCCTGACAAGCCGCGGATTTTAGGCGCCTTTAATGAGAAAACGCCACATTGGTTAGCATACTTTATGTTTGCGTTTTTTACTGACCGCGATGGCAAGTATCAGCTCGCAGCGTTGGCCGAATCGGGTTTCGATCCTTTGGCTCGCACTTGCCAGTTCATGTTAACGGAAGAAGCGCATCATATGTTCGTCGGTGAAAGCGGTTTGATGCGTGTCATACAACGTGCCTGTGAAGTGATCAACGAACTTGGCACTGACGATGCGCAACGGGTACGTGCAGCTGGGGCTATCGATCTCCCGACGCTACAAAAATTTATCAACTTTCATTATAGCCTGTCACTTGATTTGTTTGGGCAGGAACTTTCTACTAACGGCGCCAATTATTATACCTATGGCTTGAAGGGACGTTACCACGAAACGCGGATCGATGACGATCACCGTCTGACGGATGCCACTTGGCCGGTCGCTGCGCCCAAAGACAAGGTGATTTTGGTCGAGCCACAACCGGCTCTACTTGCCATTAACGAACGCTTGCGTGATGATTATATTGCCGACTCGTTACGCGGCCTGCAGCGCTGGAACAACGTTATTCAAAGGCATGCGGTGGATTTTGAGTTAAGTCTGCCACAGCGTGGATTTCATCGTCAGGTTGGTGTTTTTGCTGCTTGTCGGGTTACGCCAGATGGACGGATTATCTCTGACGCTGAATGGACACGCTATAGGGATGATTGGTTACCAAACGAACGGGATGACGCATTTATTGCCTCGTTAATGCGACCGGTGACCGGGTGTGGAGAGATGGCGAGCTGGATTTCTCCCCCCTCGCGGGGCATTCATGGGCAGCCCATCGACTATGAATACGTCAAATTTGCCTGATGCCGACCCGTCTTCGGCACAGGCTTGAAAATAAAGCTTAAGGAAGAGGCGATTCATGCAGCATGCGTTAGCAGTTGTGGCGGCTCTCGTGTTCCTTACGGGCGTTATGGTAACGCCCGTAAGGGCGATTGACCCTGTGTTACAGCTGGCGCAGGAAAGACTTGTCAAGCTGGGTTATGAACTCGGACTTCCTGATGGCATTTATGGGCCTCAGACTCGGCAGGCGCTACAGGCTTTTCAGCGGGCCGAAAAGTTGCCGGTGACAGGTAATTTGGATGTTGCTACTTTAGATGTGTTGGATCGTTTGCTGTTGCCAGCTCGAGGCTTACCGTTAGCTAAGGCTCAGGAGGCGACACCGTTACATGTGGTGGTGACGTTTTTGCGCGCTTATGCATCCCAGCCAGCCCGTGCCCTGCCCTACGTGACGGAACAATTCCGCCAGGGTTTGACGACGCTAGAGTGGATTGAGAAGATCTCAAAAGCGCACCGTGAGCAGGCGTATACTTATCTCGGTTGGCAGGTCAAGCAACTGGAAATGCAAGACCTCGACACGCGCGCTACGGTGACGGTAAGCACGCGTGTCCGTATACAAGGTGAAGAACAATCACGGCGAGAACAGTTTGTCTTACTCAAGACGCCGGAAAAAACATGGTTAATAGATGACTGGCGGATTGAAACGCTGCCGGCGTCCCCTACGACTTCACCACTGGGGTCATAAGTGCCTAGATAAAGTGTTGATGCACATCTGTCATGCACATAGCAGCAGATTGAGGCAGGCTAATGCGGAATGCGCAATGCGCAATCTTCAGACGTCGTGCCAAGGTGCAATAGTCTAGGTCTGGTTACTTAGCTTGCTTCTGAGGTAAGCCCCATTTTCGCTTTCAATTTTTGTAGTTTGTCTTGCGCGTCAGCACTTTGGCCGCTTGCCAAGGCCCGATCGATCTCGCTGTCAATGGATGTGTCCACATCGGCTACCTCGCCATAGGCCTGGGCTAACGCTTCATCCTCTTCAACTTTTTGCTTCATCCGTTCCAACATGGTAATGGTACTGGAGGAGTCAACTTTAGCAAGTTGTTGATTGATCTTTCGGGTCGACTCAGCCGTTTTTGCCCGCGCCCGCAAGGTTAGCAGTTCATTTTCGTAGGTTGAAACGGTTGATTTGAGTTTACCAACCCGCTCTTGCAACTGAGCTGACATTTGTTGTTGTTGGTTGGCGTCTTTGAGTAGCCGGGTGGCGCGCTCACTGGCGCTTTCCTTTTTGGTCAAGGCTTCGGTGGCTAACCGATCGGCCTGTTCTTGATCCATTTGGCCATCCTGGGAGCGTTGCAATAACAACATTGCTTTGCGTTCGTATTCACTGGCTTGCCGTTTGGCGTCTTCGCCCTCCTTGCCGAGACGAATGGCAACGCCTTTTACTTCGGCGAGACCTACCATCGCCTCTTGCAAATCCTTTTTGAGATCACGAATGCCTTGCTCGGTCATTTTGATCGGATCTTCTAGTTTATTGACAATGGCATGGGCTTCAGACTGACCAACTTTAAATATGCGGCGAAAGATACTCAAAATAGGCTCTCCTTTGTAGACCGGGTGGCTTTATTGGCGACTAAACGAAATGAGTTCTAACGCATGTTCGGCGAGCGCTAGACTTAGCGCTTCGATTGTCCCCTCCACCTCGTTGTGATCGAGATTCTCTAACTGCAGGGTATCACGATAGAGGACCATTTTGCTATCTTCATCAATAACAAAAGCGCCATGCACCAGGGTTCGATTCATCTGCAAGAGACGGCGAAACATGTCACCCGGATTTCCCGGCATGGGCATGATCATCTGCTCGAAGATGAGAAGCGGTTCTTCACAATCAACTATCAGGTTTTTAATGCCACGTTCTTCATCGTCGACGATGACCAACCTTTCATCGGGGCTCTCGCTTACAATGGAGAGCTGCAGATCCGCTAGAT
>JAPULM010000466.1 GCA_027294925.1 bacterium | reverse complement strand
CGGCAACACCTGTTGTCGAGACATTGCCTCCGGGTGCCGCCAGGCCAAACACCTGAGTCTCGCGGTCCATTTCGCCCAGCGTCGCACCACCCTGCACCCGAGCCGTCTTTGCCTTCGGGTCTACGTGAACGGCCTTCATCAGCGACAGATCAATCATGATGCCACCATCACAAGAGGCACTACCGGCCACGTTGTGACCGCCGCCTCTTACAGCTACCAGAAGATTATTGGTGCGGGCGAATTTGACGGCATCAATAACATCGGCTACGCCGGTACAGCGAGCAATAAGGGCGGGCCGTTTGTCGTGCATACCATTCCATATCAGGCGAACCTCGTCATACTCCTCATCGCCAGGAGTGACTAGATCTCCGCGTAAACTTGTCCTGAACGCTTCAACCGTTGCATCCTCAAGGACGGCTTCTCCGCCCTGACTTGTGATTACTTGCAGGTCTGACATACTTTCTTTCCCTGGTTGTTTGTTGGTAGGTAGAGTGTGAAGCAACGGGAGCCATTATCTCCTAAGCCTGCCGGTTATTATGCTGGCAATCGGTAACTCGAAAAGAAGCTGACCAGGCGCTCAGCCGCGCCTTTCGGATTCATCTGGAGCATGGCATGAGCTGCGTTCGGCAGGACAAAGTTCTCCGCATGCGGTAGCCACGACTGTACCGTTTCGTAAACGTCCCGGAGATAGGACGTCGTATTGGCGCCTCTCATATTCAGCACTGGCTGGGTAATACGAGCTGCATCTTCGCGCGTGAACGTCCACGGTTGCATCGCTGGCACATCCTCCTGGAAGAGCGTGTCCGCATCCGCCACCCAGCGTTCAAAGTAGCCGGGCGGCAATGCCTGGTCAAACACTGCGCGGTAATCAGCACCGCATACCCCCTGACCAAAGACATCCAACGCACCTGCCTTGTCCCCTGACTCATACAGGGATATTACCTTTGTCATCACCGCACCGAACGCCGGCGAGTTGAAGAGAACAGAAGGCAACCCGGGCTCCAGCAGAGCAAGCGTTTGCACGGCGTCAGAGGTGTCCAACGCCATCTGCAGGAGAATGATGCCGCCGTAGGACTGACCGACCAGGTGCGCCCGTTCCAGGCCCAGATGGTGCATGACCGCTCGGCAGTCCGCTGCCTGTTGTTCAATGCTGAGCGGAGCCTCGAGACGCTCGCTGTTTCCCCAGCCGCGCCGATGATAATCGATCAGGCGATAGTGGTTGGCGAGGGCTGGCTCGGCAAGCACCGCGGCGCATTCGTCGCCCATACCGCCATGCACAAACACAACGGGCTCGCCCGATCCCCTGTCCCGGATTTCCAGCTCTACACCGTTGATTGGGGTACGGTCCATTACGTGTACCGTCATCTTTTACCTCCTTGTGTGTGATATACCTCCTCTCAAAGAGCGCGATCCTGCCTTCCGACCGTGTTCATGCGCTGGTTAGCCATAGTGCATTCGACGTCCATAAACATTCAGTGCTGTGTAAGAAATACGAGCACGGTCTCATTGAAGGCTTGGGGGTTATCCAATTGCAGTCCATGCGATGCCGCCGGAATCATTGCCCGTTCTTTGTTCGGCAAGCATTGCTCAAGCATATCTTGTACAAGGCCAAGCATCTTCAGACTCAACTCTCCGTCTATCAACAATGTCGGCACATTGACGTCACGTGCATCTTCGCATGCAAAGGGTGGAAAAAGGTTCTTATCCATGTTTGCCCCCTTCAACTCCCGTGCGTTTTCGATCATAGTGCGCTTAATATGCGGGGGAAGTTTCTCGTACGTGCTATCTCCCAAGACACCGTTTACAAATCGTCGAACCCCTTCTTCATACGTACCGCTCCGAAACGCCTCACGGGATGGCATTATTGAGGTTGCCACAAAGGATTGATGAAGGGAATCGCCTTGGGGCGTCGTTGCAAGCAACGAATATACAGGCGGTTCTCCCAGGGTCAAACTACGAACAAGTTCCGGGTTGTCTCGTGCGACCAATAACGAAATAAATGCCCCGAAGGAGTGACCGACAAGATGAACGCGTCCGACATCCAGGGCCTTAATGAACGTTGCGAGATCTTTTGCATGGACCGTCACGGAAAAGCTTGAGGTGTCTTGTGGCCAGGTATTCGGATAGTGGTATCGGCGGCTGTACGAGATCACACGATACGTATTCGAGAATGCATCAAGTTGTCCATCCCATGTTCGGTAGTCTCCAAGCGTACCATGGACAAACACAACGGGGTCCCCGTTGCCTCGCTCAATGTAGTTCAAAGTGACATCATTGATACGAATCTCCTTCAACTCAACCGTCTCTGGCGAGCTTCCTTTTTGCTGTGCTAAGGTCGGGCTGACAACGAAGCAAGCCATGGCCAATAGCCCGACCATTACAGCGCTCCACATGAGATTGATTCTTTGCATATCACCCTCTTTCTTAAAGTGGGCCTCTTTCTTATTTACCCAGGCCTCGATTGCACAATGCCGGCTCAGTTTTCCACCGAGAGACCGCTCGGCACGGTGCCGGGGATCTCGACCGTCAAGTCTTTCGACGCAGGGTCGGTAAGGCTTTCGAGAAAGGCCAGGAGATCGTTAACCTCTGCATCGGATACATCGACAGGAACCAACTCGTTGGCGTCTGCGATGCGCCCGCGCAGCGTAGGATGCCGCTGCACCCAGGTGTCGCGTTCGAGGAATGCGCTGAGGCGATTGGGCCTTAGCCAACGATGCTCAAGCTTCGGGCCGTCGGCCGTGATTTCCAGTACCTGATCCAGAGGTTGCAGCATCCCGTCGGGGGCAATATAATCATTCAGGGACCGCACCGGGTCGAGGTGGTGCCTCACCACGTCTTCGAGGGTTTGATAGGCACCATCGTGGCCCCAGGGGCCGGTAAGTGCCACGTTCCGAAGGGACGGCGTGCGGAATTTGTACGCATCCTCGTCGCGCACCGTTACCCGACCACGACCGAAATCTTCGAGAAAGGCCCTTAGCCCCGTCGCACGCCAGTAGTCCGCGTCAAAGCCGTCCGATTTACCGGGGCCGATCTGCGGCATGGCGATGGCGTGAAAGGCGTGATCTGTCTGGAACTTGCCGGCATGACAGGCCTGGCATTGGGCTTTGCCGTAAAAAAGTGCCATGCCACGCTCCGCCTCAGCCGACAAGCCCTGGCTGGTGCGGAGGTACTGATCAAAAGGGCTATTGTCCGCTCGAAACGCTTTTGCTTCGAAGGTGGCAATGGCATTGGCTGCCAGGACCATCGAGATGTCATCCGCCGTGACAACCCTCTCCGGAAACGCCGCCTTGAAGAGGTCGACGTATTCGGGAATCTCTTGTAGCCGCTGGGCGAGCTGTTCCCAGACGCCGCCAGGCCCGGCCACATTATTGAGTGATCGGGCGTCGGCGATGGGGTTCTCGCCCTTCTGTCCTGCCATTTCCGTCGGTGAGGTGATCGGAAACATGGCCTGGGCCGCCAACACGTTGTCGAGCCCGGTCGGCAGTTTCCACTTGGCCGGTGTGATAAATCCGCCTTCGTAGAAGTGCTCGGTGTCTACCTCAACCCGGCCATCGTGGA
>JAPULM010000465.1 GCA_027294925.1 bacterium | reverse complement strand
TACCTCGTGCGCTTGCCTGATCGATATGCAGACCGGGAAATTGGCGTAGAAGCTCGGTAACGCTTAGCGCTTTCTGCGCTTCAATTTGTTGCCGGGAAATAACCGTTACGCTTGCCGTCGAATGACGCAGCGAGGTGGGCGCCACCGTCGCTGTGACAACGACGGGGTCGAGTTGCAGCGGTTGTTCGACAGTCGAAGGCGTCGTCTGGCCGGCGGCAAGCGTTGCCCGGCCGCAGACCAGTCCCAACAGCAACCCGAGCGTCAATTTGCCAACGAAGCACCATTGCCAACGCATCCTGGTGTGGCTCCCCAATACGCATTGTGTAGGCTTGACTCATGACGTTGATATGGCTTTACCTTCATATGACTCAGGTCAGCACCTCATCCAGAAAGTTGAGCAGCGTTTGCCACGAACGGCGGTCAGTATCAGCATCATACATGGTGCCGAATGAGGCATCATTCGCGGCCGGGTTGGTGAACGAATGCATGGCGTTGCCGTAGACGTGAATTTGCCAATCGGCGCCGGCTTCGACCAATTCGTTTTCGAGCTTGATCACCGCATCTACGATCACCATGGGATCATGATGGCCATGCAGCACCAAAACTTTGGCCTTAATGGCGTTACCGGCGGTGTTACCAGGTGGAACAAAAAGCCCATGGAAGCTGGCCACCCCCTGTACGTCAGCGCCAATGCGGGCGAGATCGAGGACGCACAGACCGCCAAAGCAAAACCCCATGGCGACAACGCGGCCGGCGTCCACTTCGGCCTGGGCTTGAAAGGTGCTTAGGGCCGTGGTCAGGCGGGATTGCAGCATAGCGCGATCGTCGAGAAACGGCTGCATCAGTTTAGTATTCTCTTCGGGACTGCTGCCGATCACACCTTTGCCATACAAATCGAGGGCAAAGCCGGCATAGCCGTGCTCGGCAAGCGCCCGAGCTTTGTCACACTCAAATTTTTCTCGACCGGCCCAGGCGTGTGAAATCAACACGCCGGGCAGCGGACCTGGTTTTGCATCATCATAGGCAAGAAAGCCTTCCAGTATCGTACCGTTGTGTTCGTAATCAATGGTTCGTTCTTGAATCATGTCCCATCCTTTACACAGTTCTTAACTTCAGTCCTTAGCACTCAGTCCTTAGCACTTGGTTGGCCATTATACACCAGGTGAATGGCCGATGCGCCAGGCAGATGCAATGTTCCGCCTTGGTCGTTTGCCTTGGCGCTAGCGCTAACGTCTCGGACATCAATTCTAAGGGTCATACCTTAGGCTTAGATGACGAACAAATCCATCAACTCGTGTACAGGCGTGGCTTCGAGCCGGACTTGATCGGTACACAGTTCGAAAATGGTCTGGCAACGCCAATCCGGAAAGCGTGTGGCCAGATGATGTTTGAATTTTTGTTGCAGTAGTGGAATGCCTTCGTCGCGCCGCCGTCGATGTCCGATCGGATATTCCACCTCGATCTTGTCGGTGGCCGTGCCGTCATTGAAAAAGACCCGCACGGCGTTAGCAATGGCGCGCTTGTCCGGCTCGAGGTAGTCACGGCTATAGCGTTCGTCTTCCACGACGTGCATTTTGGCTCGGAGTTCATCGATAATCGGGTGGGCGGTATGAAAGGCATCTTCATAGTGTTCTGCCGTTAAGGCGCCAAAGGCCAGTGGTACGGCGATCATGTATTGCAGACAGTGGTCGCGGTCGGCCGGATTCGCCAGTGGTCCTTGTTTGGCAATGATGCGGATTGCCGATTCATGCGTGCTAATAACGATCTTGTCGATATCGGATAGCCGATCCTTGACCTGTGGATGCAAGGTGATGGCGCATTCACAGGCGGTTTGAGCATGGAACTCGGCAGGAAAAGACAGTTTGAAAAGAATATTCTCCATCACATACGACCCATATGGTTGTGCGAGGACAAGAGGATTACCGTTTAGGTGCACATCGTAAAACCCCCAGGTTGGGGTGGTTAGCGCAGCGGGGATACCCATTTCGCCACGCATGCTGATGTCTGCCAGGCGTACAGCACGGGAGGTGGCGTCACCGGCAGCCCAGGATTTACGCGACCCGGCATTTGGCGCGTGGCGGTAGATGCGTAGAGATTGGCCGTCGACCCAGGCTTGTGAGAGCGCCGCCATGACATGCTCGCGTGTACCACCCATGAGTTTGGTAAGCACGGCAGTGGTGGCGACTTTGACCAACACCACGTGACATAGACCGACGCGATTAAAGGCATTCTCAAGCGCTATGACACCCTGAATCTCATACGCCTTGATCATGCTTTCCAGTACCTCTCGCATGAGCAACGGCGCGTGACCCTTGGCCAGGCGTTGTTGCGACAGATGGTCGGCAACGGCTAAAATTCCCCCCAGGTTGTCCGATGGGTGACCCCATTCGGCGGCTAGCCAGGTGTCGTTGTAATCTAGCCAGCGGATCATGCTACCCAGATCCCAAGCAGCTTTGACTGGATCGAGGCGCAGCGAGGTCCCTGGCACACGTGCGCCATGCGGCACCACTGTCCCTTCAACCAATGGCCCCAGGTGTTTGGTGCATTCCGGAAAGCGTAGCGCCAGGAGTGCGCAGCCCAGCGCGTCCATTAACGCGTTGCGGGCGGTGTCAAAGGCTTGCGCAGAATGTATCGTATCATGCAGGACATAATCGGCAATATCTTGAATGACGCAGTCGTAATCCGGACGATTGTTTAGGTTGACGTTGATGCTCATCGTGGTATCACTTGATATCAGGTGAATAAGGGCAGCGCTACAGCGTAAAGCCATTTGCCGCCATCATACACGATTTTGGCGGCGAATGGGGACAGACAAGGGTAATTGCGCTACACAACTAGTCGTAGACGACGGGCTTTGGTTGGCTTTGTAAGCCGAGACCTGCAAGGATTGCCAATAATGCCGCAATAAACACGATGATGAAGACCGTTGCAAGGTTGTCCACGTCATGCTGTTTGGCTCCCAACAGGGCGCTCAGGATGACTGAGCCTAATATGCTTCCCAGGTAACGGCTGGTCGAATATACACCCGAGGCGACACCGGCCTCTGCTCTCGGCACGACTTCGACCGCTGTGGTGCGTAAGCCTGGTGTTGATAGCCCAACCCCCATGCCCACTAGGGTGAGGCCGGTAACCAGGGTCGGCAGGGTGATGCCGGTGCCGGCCAGGGCAAATGGCAGGGTTCCCAGGGCTAGTATAGCCAGGCCGATAACAGTTGGCAGACGCCGGCCAAAGCGATCTGCCAGCCGTCCTCCAAGAGCCGCCAGAACAACCATTGAGGCAGACAAGGAGAGCAGTACAAATCCGGTTTGGAGGCTTGCGGCATCGCTTCGACTCGCCAGCAAAAGAGGTACGGAAAGGAGAAGGGTGTACATGGCTAGATTGCCCAGTCCGATACTCGCGTTGGCGGCGGCGAAGGCTCGATGACGGAAGATCTGGGGCTTGATAACCGGATCGGGGTGTTGGTATTCGTGTCGGACAAATAATGTTGCGATGACACATACGACGATACTGCCTATGATCAAGGCGAGTGGTGTCGTGTTACGCCCGAGAGACATCAGCCATCCGGCCCCACCCATAATCAGTATGGGCAACAGGATGGCGCCGGTTAGGTCGAAGCGCTGCCCGACAGCAGCGCTAGGGTCTGAGGCGAGTATTCTCCAGCCGATGAACAGCGAGGGTAGTACCAAGACGACATTGACCAAGAAGATAGCGCGCCAGCCGGCGATGGCGATGATGACGCCACCTAGAGGTGGCCCGGTTGCCGCCGCCAGGCCTACAGCGGTTTCGATGTAGCCAAACCCTCTGCCGCGGCGCTCTACGGGGAGCGCTTCGCGAACGAGCGCCGCACCGTTCGGAACGATGCAGGCACCTGCTACACCTTGCAAGGCCCGCAACAGGATGAGCACCCACAGCGTAGGGGCTAGCGCAGAGGCGAGTGAGGCGAGGCCGAACAGCATGAGTCCGCCGAGAACGAGATGTCGTCGCCCCCAGCGGTCGCCAATTTTCCCTGCCAGGGGTTGTAGCGATGCCATGGCGGCCAGGTAAGCGGTAACCAGCCAGGTCACCTGCGCCGCGCCGACGTTGAATTCCGTCATCACATTCGGTAAGGCGACCGCGATCAGGGTAGAATTCAGCGGCGCCAGCATGGTGCCGAGCGCCACCAGCAACACCATCCAACGTCCGCCAGCGTTCTGTTCCGCTGCATCTGTGGAGGCAGCACCAGTTAGATCATCAGGCTCGCGAGTCAATGCGGACAATTCCCTTGGCGCCATCGACGGTCAGCTGCATGCCGTCTTTGATGACAGAGGTGCCGACGACGGTTCCGACCACACACGGTAGACGATACTCTCTGGAGACAATGGCGCAGTGGCTGAGGACGCCTCCGGTGTCGGCAACCAGCGCACTGACGGTTGAGAACAGTGGCGTCCAGGGCGGCATGGTCATCTCGCAGACCATGATGTCGCCAGGGTTGATTTTGCTGGCCTCGGACAGATCACGTACGACTTTGGCTTTGCCCTGCACGGTGCCGGGTGAGGCGCCGATGCCGATGATGATATTGGGATCCTGACTCGGCTCCGGGGGCATGCCATACATTTTTATGATGGCTTGCACGAAGGGATCGTCGGTTTCCGGCGGCGGTTCGCCAATAGCGGCCGGCGGTACGATTTTCGACCACGCGTCCAGGTCTGCCTGCCGTTGCGCCACCAGCGTTTGCTGATCGGTACCGGAGAGCGCTTGCTGGATGTCAGCGACATAGAGCAGGAAGACATCGTTCTCGTTGGCTAAAGCGTCCCGCTGTACCAGGCGGCGGCCAATTTCCAGAATAGGCAGCCGCATGACCGCGTCGCCGATTTGATCGATATAGTAATTGTGATTTTCCGTGATCGGCAGGTAGTGGCGCGCCATCTCATATAACTCGTTGAAGCGGGCCAGCTTCTCAGGTTCTCCCGCCAGCCGCTGCCGCGCTTGGGCGAGGAGCGCCTCACGGAGTTGTACGGCTTGCTGAAAACGTATATTAGGGTCGGCGTCGTTATCCAGATGGATATAGCCATGCAGTGTGTTCAGGGGGATGACGGGATGTTCCCGCCAGGTTGGGTCGGCCAGCTCGAATGCATCGCTGCGCCAGCCAAATTCGTCTAGGTAAGTATCGAACGCACGCAGAAAGGCGCGCCCTTCGTCCGAGCGCTGCAATTGCAATTGTAACGCTGACAGGTCCAGGGTTTCGAATAATTCTCTGAGGGTGGTGCTATGTTTAATGGTCCTGCTCAGCTGCCACAGGCCACGTCCTGCATCGACGGAGCGGGTGGGGAAGCCCTGCAGCACCTGATAAGGCTCAGTCGGGTCTTCGGGCTCGAAGGTTTCGTTATAGAAGTCCGCGAACAAGCTCGCGGAAACGGTGACGAAGTTGATCCTGCCATGCACCAACCAGCGCTGCAAGAGGTCCCTCCGCATCTCGTCCAGGGTGTCCAACAGCTGCTCGTCGCTCAACGCGGCATAGTCTGTGTGACGGGCCTTGTCAAGTCCGGGGAGGATGGACGGCAGCCACTCCTGCTCCCACAGCTCGCCCATACGTGGCAACAGCTGACTCAGGATCTCCTGGTGGCGTGCGAGCCGATCTTCCGGCGTCTCACTGCCCGTATCGGCAGGTGTGAGCGCACTATAGCCGAAGCGGTTGATGACCCGGATTTCGAAAGTAAAAGGGCAGGCGTATTCTTCCATTGCGGTGCAGAACCCTTCCCCTGCCGTCGGCATAAAGATCTCCTCGGTCAGCGGGGTCAGCGGGCGGGGAAAGTGTAGCTTGTCCCACTGCCAGAAGTGCGGCAGATCCGTAGGAATCGGAAAGTCTGAGGTGGTATCAGAGGCCATATACGTAACTCCTGAACGGTCGTTGAAGAAGGCTTGCAACAGCCCGGTATTGCCTGTAGCATAGTCTTATGGCGATGGTAGCACAGTATCTTTTGCCAGACAACATGTACCTATTTGATATAGATGCCATGTGTGCTATCCCCGTAGGTTGGGTTAAGCAGCGAAACCCAACTTTTTCCGTTGCATGAACAAGCGGCTGCAAGGCTGACACGTTTCGTTGCCGGCCGCTACTTTGGAAAACGCATCATGACACTTGACGAACTTTTGGCCGAGGTGATTGATCTGCTCCAGCGTCAAGGGCGGGTGTCATATTGGGCCCTGAGGAAGCGCTTCGGCCTTGACGACGGTGATTTGGAGGGCCTCAAAGATGAGCTTGTCGTGGCCCAGCAGCTCGCCGTTGACGAGCA
>JAPULM010000464.1 GCA_027294925.1 bacterium | reverse complement strand
AGGCCATGTTGAGTAGTTTTGATGGCACTGTTGATCGGGGCGGACTGAGCGGCTCGGACAATCAGGGCGTTATGGCCAGTTTGCATGTTGACTATCCGGTGAAAAAGCATTGGCTTGGGGTGACCTTGCAATATATCTCAGGTGAAAAGGGATCGCGTACGCAACTGGACAACAGCGGCCGTGATGTCGACGCCTTTCTCGGCTTGTTCAATTCTCAGTATACCGGTTTTGGCTTGTTTCGCTATACCGGTGGCGGCGGTTTGGAGCTGACTTCGCTGGGCTATTTGAACGATTCAACTGCCGGGCTGAATAATATTGCCGTGTCGCCGTTGTTTGGCGGCGGATATAATGGTCGCCTTCTGGCCGTCTTACGATCCAAATTTGAAGCCACCCCGGTGTTGTTTTTCTATGCGGCAATGGGTTTGGATATGGCGGCGCAAGAAAATGCCAATGGTGACCGCCTGCGCGGTTTTGAGATTGCGACTTCCATGCACTGGGATATTTTACCCAAACTCTGGTTACGTACCGGTATTGCTTTTATGTTCACCGGTGCTTGGTGGGACAACAATGAAGATATCGGCCTATTCGGTTTTACCGAACCCATGGGGTTGGATCGTGTCGGGGAGGCAGATAACCTTTTTCAGTTTAGTCTTCGCTTGCAATATGATTTTGGCTAGTAGGTCGTTGTGAACATGGTTGATAAGCCTCATATTCTTGTTGCTGATCATATTGCTGCTAGTGGGGTGGCGATTTTGCAAGCCAATCCGTCCGTCGAGGTGACGGTCAAGACTGGCTTGCCAGTTGATCAACTTCGGTTGTTGCTGCCATCCTATCAAGGCCTGATTGTGCGTAGCGCCACGCGGGTGACGGCCGACATGCTGGAAGCAGCGACCGATTTGAAGATTATCGGGCGAGCAGGAATTGGGGTGGATAATATTGACGTGGAGGCTGCCACACGGCGTGGTATTGTGGTGATGAATACCCCGGAAGGCAACACCAACACGGCCGCTGAGCATACCATCTCTATGTTGTTGGCTTTGTCACGCTACATCCCACAAGCCTCAGCATCGCTAAAAGCCGGTAATTGGAGGCGGAGTGATTTTTTAGGGGTTGAGGTGGTGAACAAGACGCTCGGCGTGGTGGGTCTGGGTCGCGTTGGCACCTTGGTGGTACGCAAGGCACAAGGACTTGGCATGCAGACGGTGGCCTATGATCCGTTTATTGCTTCTGAAGCGGCGAGCAAACTTGGGGTCGAGTTGATGGATCTCAAGAGCCTGCTTGGACGTTCCGATTTTGTTACCGTGCACACCCCAATGACGTCTGAGACTAAGCATCTGATTGGCCGTGATGAACTACAGATGGCGCGTCCTGGTCTGCGTATGATTAACTGTGCGCGTGGTGGCATTATTGATGAAACCGCCTTGTATGATGCCTTGTGTGATGGCACCGTCGCTGGTGCTGCGCTTGATGTTTTTGAACAGGAACCGCCACCGCCGGACCACCCCTTAGTGCAGCTGGAAAATGTAATCTGCACGCCACATCTTGGGGCGCAAACCGGGGAGGCGCAAGAACGTGTGGCGATTGGCGTAGCCGAACAGATGCTGGATTTTTTTGTCCACGGTGAGGTTCAAAATGCGGTCAACATGCCGTCTATCGATGCTGAAAGTTATCGCATCCTACAACCTTATCTAGTCTTAGCCGAAAAACTCGGCGCCTTCCAGATGCAGTTGCTCGATGGGGGTTTGACCGATGTCACCGTTAGTTATCGCGGTGAATTTACCCGACAAGGCATTAGCTCAATGACTTCCGCCGTTTTGTGCGGCATTTTAAACCACTTTTTAGGCCCACAGGTTAATCAAGTCAATGCCTCTTTTTTGGCCCGCGAACGCGGCATTCGAGTGGTGCAGCGGCAAGAGCACAAGGTGGCTGACTACGCCAGTCTGATCGAAGTCGAGATCGTAACCGAACGGCAACGTGGACAGGTGGCCGGCGCTTTATTTGGTAAACGTGATGTGCGTATTGTGCGCATGGATCAAGTTTCTATTGAGGCCGTGCCCGAAGGGCAGATGTTGGTTTTTTCAAACCAGGACACACCAGGTGTCATTGGGCGTATTGGCACCATCCTGGGCGATGGCCAGGTGAATATTGCCGGCTTTCATCTTGGCCGTATTAGTAGTGGCAGTACGGCGATCTGTGTGGTGAACGTCGATTCGATGATTCCGGATGACCTGCTGGCGACGATCCGTGCGTTGCCGAATCTGATTTATGCGAAGGTGGTGACGTTGTAGAGGTGTGACCAGAATGTTGGAGAGCGTGGTATGTCAATTGTAGCTGTTGTTGGCATTCAATGGGGTGATGAGGGCAAGGGCAAGGTCATCGATCTGCTGACCCCGCAGGTGCAGATGGTGATCCGTTGTCAAGGGGGTGCTAATGCAGGCCACACGGTTATTGTGGGGGACGATAAATACGTTTTTCACCAGATTCCATCGGGTGTTTTACACAGCGGAACGCGATGTGTCATCGGTCCCGGCGTGGTGCTGGACCCGGGTGCGATCATTGAGGAAATCGAGGCGTTGTCGCAACGTGGGATTGATTTGCGCGGCCGCTTGTTCATCAGTGATCGCGCCCATATGACATTGCCTTATCATCGCGCTTTGGACCAAGGCCGCGAGTCGCGGCTGGGCGACAAAAAAATTGGCACCACCGGGCGCGGCATCGGCCCCACCTACATGGATAAATCAGCCCGTTGTGGACTACGTATGCAGGATTTAGCGGAGCCGGCATATTTTCGAGCTGCACTTGAGGTTAATCTCGAAGAGAAAAATTTTTTATTAGAAAACTTTTTTCAGCTGCCCGCCATTGATCTTGAGGCGCTTTGCAGCGAGTATGCCGCTTATGGTGAACGACTGCGCGATTATATTGGCGACACCGATAGCTTGGTGCGTGAAGCGATAAGCAAAGGCGATCATATTTTGCTGGAAGGCGCGCAAGGTACCTTGCTTGATCTCGATCATGGCACCTATCCGTACGTCACTTCCTGCAACACCAGTAGTAGCGGTCTCTGTTCCGGTGGCGGGGTGGCGCCGTCACGCTTAACCCACGTTCTGGGTATCATGAAAGCCTACACCACGCGGGTTGGAATGGGCCCTTTCCCAACCGAGCTGCACGACGAAGCCGGACGTTTACTGCAAGAACATGGGCAAGAATTTGGCGCTACCACCGGTCGTATCCGACGCTGTGGATGGTTTGATGTGGTCAGCGCCCGCTATAGTATATGGCTTAATGGGGTGACAAGTCTGGCCTTGACCAAACTGGATGTCCTTGACCATCTGCCGAAACTGTCGATTTGCACCGGCTATCGCTACAAAGGGGATATCATGCGCCATATGCCGAGTGAAATTCGAGTATTGGAGCAGGTCGAGCCGTCTTACGAAGAGCTGCCCGGTTGGCAACAAAGTACGGCAGGATTGACGGATCTTGCTTCCTTCCCCGATGCAGCAAAGCGTTACATCGGCTCACTGCAGACGGCTGTTGATTGCGAAATGTCCATCATATCGACTGGCCACGGTCGGCATCATGCGGTTCTGAGCAAAACTATTTTTTAGGCCTTTGTACACCGCACAACGGGTCAGATAGTTGAGCGTGGAAATGTTCAAAAATATGATGGGCAACTTGCTGCGGCATGCCAGGTACGCTTCGTAGATCATCAAGGCTGGCGCTGCGGACCTTTTTCAAACTGCCGAAGTGTCGTAATAGCAAGGTTTTACGTTGGGTACCTATGCCCAGAATGTTGTCCAGTTCAGAATGTAGGGTCTGTTTACGACGCAGGGTTTTATGATAGGTAATGGCGAAGCGGTGTGCTTCGTCACGTACGCGTTGTAATAGAAACAAGGCCGACGAGTTTGCCGCAAAGGTCACGGCATTTTTTCGACCTGGCCGATAGAGCCTTTCGTCGCTACGATGTCTAAAGCCGTCCTTCTGTCCCGGTTTGAGACGGCTCTTTGCGATGCCTGCTACTTCCAAGTCGGTAATACCCAGTTCATCCAAGGCGCGTAAGGCCATCTGAAGCTGTCCTTTGCCACCATCCACCAACAACAGGTCAGGCAAGTCATCTTCCTCTAGTGCACGGCGATAGCGTCGCCGCAACACTTCCAACATCATCCCAAAGTCGTTCGGACCCTCAATCGTTTTTATCCGATAGCGTCGGTATCGTTGTTTGTCCGGCTGTCCGTCCTGAAAGGTCACCATTGAGCCAACCGCCAATACGCCACTGATGTTTGAAATGTCAAAGCACTCGATCCGTTGCGGCAGGTCGCGGAGATGCAGCTTGCTGCGCAATTCCTCCAGGGCTCGCCGATGTTGTTCGTCTTCATCATGGTCTTTTTGATAGGCAAGGGCGGCATTTTTCATGGCCAGTTGGACCAGGTGATGCTTATCCCCTTTTTGTGGGACTTCAATGGATACTTGGCGCTGTTTTTTCTCCGTCAGCCATTCAGCGAGGGCGGCGCTATCGTCTAGTTCGGAGGGCAGCAGTACCTCACGGGGGATATAGGGATTGTCGACATAGTATTGGAAGATAAACGAACTGAGTGCTTCAGATTCAGAACCAAATTGCCGGGTGAAAGCGTAGGAGCGTCCTCCGACCAGTTGCCCACTGCGTACATTGAGGGTTTGCAATTGCAAGGCATCGCCGCTCCGGTAATAGCCAAAAATGTCCTGATCACGCTGTTTCATAGCGCTTACGCGTTGTTTGCCAATGGTTTCTTGTACGGCTTGGAGTCGTTTATAAAGACGGCCAGCTTCTTCAAACCGTAAGTCCTGCGAAGCTTGGGCGATCTGGGCTTTAAGTGTTTTGACGATTTCGTTGCTACGACCCCGCAGATGTAAAATGATTTGTTGTACCAGTTCGTCATACGCCGCCGGGGTGGTATAACCAGGTACGCAGGGGGCAACGCACTGATCAATTTCGTAATACAAACAGGGGCGTGTGCGGCTGTTGAAGATGCTGTCCGTACAGGAACGAATGGGGAAGGCACGATAAAGGATGCGTAGCGTCTCTCGCACCGCCTGGCTAGAGGCGTATGGACCAAAATACTGTCCTTTGTCCTTACCAGGACGGCGTACCACCGTTAAGCGTGGATAGCTTTGATTTGGGTCGAGGCGCAGGTGGACATAGTTTTTATCATCGCGTAAGCTGATGTTAAAGCGCGGTCGATGTTTCTTAATCAGCGTGTTTTCAAGAATTAGCGCTTCTTTTTCCGTATTGGTGACGATGAAATCAATCCCCTTAACGGTAGGCAGGCCGAGGCGGATATGGTAACGAGGGTCACCGCTTTGAGAAAAATATTGTCGTACTCGATGGCGCAGATGTTTGGCCTTGCCGACATAGACAATGGTGCCTTTGCCGTCCTGCATGAGATAGACGCCAGGGGCTTGAGGAAAGCGGTCAATTTGATCGCGCAGGGATGAATGGTCCATCTGTAAGCCTACTTCAACTCCAATTCTCGTTCTTGCAGGTCAAAAATCTGATCGCGTAACGCTGCGGCTCGTTCAAATTCATACTGATCAGCCGCTGCTTTCATCTCTTTACGCAATTTTTTGATGTGACTTGGAATATCTCGTTTTGCCACGCCGTAGTCCGCCGCTGCTTCCGCCGCAATGGAGACAGTAGCGTAATCGGCCTTGTAAACCGAGGAAAGGGCGTCGTTGACTGCCTTAACAATACTAACCGGGGTTATGTTATGCGCTTCATTGAATTGCTGTTGCAGGTCTCGGCGTCGGTTGGTCTCAGAGAGGGCGCGCTCGAGGGAGCCGGTCATCTTATCGGCATACATCAGTACCTGGCCATTGATATGGCGAGAGGCTCGTCCAATGGTCTGAATGAGGGCGCGTTCGGAGCGTAAAAAGCCTTCCTTGTCGGCGTCGAGAATCGCCACCAGTGACACTTCCGGGATGTCCAAGCCTTCACGTAACAAATTGACCCCTACTAGGACATCGTGGGTCCCTAAGCGTAGATCCCGAATAATTTCGGTTCGCTGCAAGGTATGAATGTCGGAATGCAAATAATTTACTTTGATACCCAGGCTGCGATAATATTCGGTGAGTTCCTCGGCCATCCGTTTGGTCAAGGTTGTAACCAGGACGCGCTCGCTTTTGTCTACCCTGAGGCGCGTCTCGTGTAAGAGATCGTCAACCTGACCGGAAGCCGGTCGTACGATAATTTCAGGGTCGATCAATCCGGTCGGACGAATGATTTGTTCCACCACCACGCCGCCGCTTTGTTGTAGCTCGTAAGCCGCCGGGGTAGCAGAAACATACACCACTTGCGAGACGCGGGTGGCAAATTCTTCGAAATTGAGCGGTCGGTTATCTAGGGCAGAGGGTAAACGAAAACCATGATTAACCAAGGTTTGCTTACGTGAGCGGTCGCCATGATACATACCGTTTAGTTGCGGTATGGAAACGTGGCTTTCATCAATAAACAGCAGATAATCATCGGGGAAGTAGTCCAGCAGCGTTGCCGGTGGCTCGCCTGCTTGGCGGCCGTCAAGATGACGTGAATAATTTTCGATGCCGGCACAAACCCCGGTTTCACGCAGTATCTCCAGGTCGAAGCGGGTGCGTTGGTCGAGCCGTTGTGCCTCTAGGAGTTTGTCTTCCTGGTTTAATTCGAGCAGACGTGGCGTTAATTCTGCCTCTATATCTTGCAGCGCTCGCAGCAGGTTGTCTTTGCTGGTTACGTAGTGACTGCTGGGATAGATGGCAATTTTGTTTAAGGCTCGCACAACCATACCCGTCAACGGGTCAATTTCACTAATGCTCTCGATAAAGTCACCAAAGAATTCGAGTCGTACAGCTCGATCTTCTTCGGCTGCGGGGAAGATGTCAACTACATCGCCTCGGACCCTGAAGGTCCCACGGTGGAAATCGATATCATTGCGCTCGTATTGAATATCCACCAGGCGTCGGAGGATAGCATCGCGCGATACTTCCATTTCATTTTGAAATAGAACCAACATGTCGGAATAAGCTTTTGGCGAACCAATACCATAGATACATGATACGCTGGCGACAACAATCACATCAGTGCGCTCAAGTAGGGAACGGGTAGTTGAGTGGCGCATCTTGTCGATGTGTTCATTAATGGAAGCATCTTTTTCAATATAGGTATCGGTGCTCGGAACATAAGCTTCGGGCTGATAGTAATCGTAATAACTAACGAAGTACTCTACCGCATTTGCTGGAAAGAGGTTGGAAAATTCGCTATACAGCTGGGCGGCGAGGGTTTTGTTAGGCGCCAAAACGAGG
>JAPULM010000463.1 GCA_027294925.1 bacterium | reverse complement strand
CCAGGTTGAGGCCGAGATACGGGCCGCAGGGGGTGATGCGACCTACATCCACCTGGATGTGACACGCGAGGACGACTGGCGCGCCGCCGTGGCGACGACCGTCAACACCTATGGGCAACTCAACGTTTTGGTTAATAATGCCGGTATTCTCATCCGTGCGAGCATCGAAGAGACAACCGAGGATGATTTTGAACGTATTATGGCGGTCAATATCAAAGGGGTATTCTTGGGCGTCAAGCACGCCATTCCGGCCATGCGCCAGGCGGGTGGCGGTTCGATCGTAAATATTTCATCCACTGCTGGTTTAGTGGGCAGCCCGGGGGATACCGCCGCCTATTCCGCCACTAAGGGCGCTGTGCGGTTGTTTACCAAATCGACAGCGGTGCAGCATGCCAAAGATAATATTCGTAGCAATTCCATTCACCCTGGGCCAATTGCCACGGAGATGATTAGGGACACGATGGAGAATGAGGCGCGTTGGGAACAACGTCTGCGTCGCTTACCGATGGGCCGCGTTGGGCAGCCGGAAGATATTGCCTATGGGGTGATTTACTTAGCTTCTGATGAGTCGTCTTTCGTTACCGGCAGCGAACTGGTTATTGATGGCGGAACCACCGCCGAGTAAGTGACGCCGTCATCTTTTTTCGCACCCTGCAAATCGCCTCTGGCGCCGGCAGCGTCTCATGCTTCGGTAATTGCACGATGCAGCCCTAGGTCAGGCGGGCATGTCATAGGTGTCGATAATATCCTGCCAACCGGTACGCCATGTAACGGTCCGCGGGTGGCGCTACGATCACACGCCTTGGCCTGCGAGATCGAGGTATTCCCATGCCTTGCCAATGTTAAAGGGTCATGCAAGGGCGGCAAGTGTGACATCAACGATCTCATCCAGGGTCGCCCTGCTTGGGAGCACTTTTGCCATAATCCGTAATCCGATCAAGCTGTTGGTTAAGTAGCGCGCCAGCGCGCGTGGCTGATACGGTGTTGTGATTTCCCTTGTGGTGTGTGCATGAATCAAGGCCGAGGCAAAGGCTGCTTCGATGCCGGCGAAGTTGGATGCCACGCGTGCCCCAATGTCGTGGTCGTGAGCCCCCAGTTCGACGGCAGTATTGCAGATTAGACATCCCTGCCGCAGGCGGTCGGTAACTGCCATATCGATTGCCAGACGAAATACCTGTTCGATTTGTTTACGTGCTGGCCCGGGTTGTTGCAGAGGGGCTAGAAGTTGTGAGGCGATTTCCTTTTCATAATGCGCTAAGACCGCCAAAAACAGCGCGCGTTTGTCGCCAAAGGTATCGTACAAACTGCTTCGACTGATGCCCATGTGGGTAACCAGGTCTTGCATTGATGTTCCTTTATACCCCTGACGCCAAAATACCTCAAGGGCTTTGACAAGAGCTGCATGCGGATCGAATGCCTTGTGGCGCGCCACTTGAGCCTCCTTCTATAGAGCATGATAGATAATTGCCCCCTGTACGCATAAGCGCGGGATAAGTATCACTCTACGCTAAAAACCGATGGGTGTGAAGTAAAATTTTGGAACGTCCATTCTGTTTTAAAGGAAGGCGGGCTATTTAGCAGTGTAAGACCGCATCACTACTTGATATCTTTGCTTTCTATTGAGAATTTACTTTAAGTATCTACGCGGGCCGGCCGTTAAATACGAGGCATGCTTGTAAGCGTTGTGGTAAGGTTCGCAAGCGTATCGTCTGTGCTCACGGTGGCACCCGTTTGGCCACTTAGCGCCTGGGCTATGGCAGTCCCTTACCGCCGGCAGGCGCCCACGCCTGCCCCAGTTGCGGTTTAGCCATTGCGCAGGAGCAGACGTCAGGGGCGGCCGGGGCCGTTCGCTGTAAGTCGTTCTTATCTCGACGTTCTACACTTGGCGTGTAGATCGCGGGTACGCTTCAACGTCGAAGGCACTGCCATTGACCATGACCTCTGTCTGTACCGGCACTGGATGTCGAACGGTTTGCATGATATAGCAGCCGTTTTCGGCATTGCGGATGACCCCGGCAAGACGCTCAGGTGGCTCATTAGACTCTACTTCCAGGCGAGTTTCAAAGCCGTCGCAACACCCTTCAATGGTTTGCCCCAGCACCGAACCCTCGGCGCGGAAATGAGCCGTAACATGGACGCGGGCTTTGCTGATGTTAACGTTCATCATGTGGCCGTACCGGCCAATTTGCGTCAACAGTCAAAAGCCCATAGCCATGGTGAAGTAAGAAAGAGGTGGGGGGGCGGTGTTATCGCCGCCAATGGTTTCAGGCTCGTCGCAATAGACCGTGAAACCACGTGAGTGTCCCTCCTTGCGCTGGCGTTCTAGCGTGGCCGTGTCGGCTTCAATCGTCACGGTCCGTTTGTACGGTTGGTCGGGACTTGTCGGGATAGGTTCGGCCATCAGTCCTTCTCCTTTAATCTGTTGCCCAAGCTGTTAAACGTTGGTGTTCCGTCACTTCAAAACCAAATAGCCGTGCTGCTGCTGTCGACTTCGAGGTGTGGCAAGCGCTCACGGTATTTCGAGTCAATGCGTTCGTACCACAGGCTGCTGGGTTCATTGGCAGATGAGTCGGCCGACACCATAAAGAATTTTTTCGCCTCATCTCGTGCCGACCGTTTCCGGCCTTCACCCCCCGGGGTTTGTAGACGCCACTGATTCGGTTGATTAACGATGATTTCCGTCATGCGCTTCCCTCTCCGGTGTCAGGACGGGTTCGAGCGATGTTCACGCATTCGATTCGTTCAATTTTCTATTGTAGCGAAGTTTCCAGGCGAATGGAACCGGTGGACGTTTTCCTGATCTGCTTATCATTCCGGCAACTGTAGCTGTCGCGAATACTTTTCCTGTGCCGTCCCGGACCCTTAGGCCTGTATTAAGTCCCTGGACAAGAGTTCTTTTGCATTTTGTCCGCACCTATCAGCACGTAGAGTAGAGCTAAGGCGGATTACGGAATTCGGAATTGAAGATAAAGAGTTTATTCCGCAATCCGCCTCTACCCCATCAAATGGTGGTATTATTGTGGCAACCTAGAAGGATGATAAAGAAGATTTCTGAGGCCACACGGGACTGCGGGTCAGGTAGATGAAGAGGTTGTAGAGGCATATTGTGAGGTTTATGATGACGGCAGGATGGGTTGAATGAATAGGGGATTGAGATGCGCGTAGCCATATTTGGTGTTGGTGGTGTTGGTGGTTATTTTGGGGGGCGCCTGGCGCAGGCTGGCGAAGAGGTTTTTTTTATCGCCCGTGGGGCGCATTTGCAGGCAATGCAAGAGCACGGATTACGGATCGAAAGTCTGACTGGTGACTTTGTGGTGTCTCCCGTACAGGCCACGCATGAGCCGGCGAAAGTCGGGGTTGTGGATGTTGTTCTGGTGGCTGTCAAGGCCTGGCAGGTTACCGAGGTGGCGCAATCCATACGACCATTGGTTGGAGCCGATACTAGCGTGATTCCGTTGCAAAATGGTCTGGAAGCTGCAACGCAGCTCAGTGCCGTGCTGGGCGCCGAACATGTTATCGGTGGTACGTGTCGGATATA
>JAPULM010000462.1 GCA_027294925.1 bacterium | reverse complement strand
AATATGGCTGCATTGTCGGACAGCAATAGGTCACCGCCTGTGTTGATGGTGACATTGCCCCCGGTACCAAAGGCGAAGCTGGTCGCACTGATCTCTGCGTCACTGACAGTAACGTTGTGACTGGCGTTGACTGTAATGGACCCGGCATCAGCAAATGTAAGCTCTGGGTCGCTCAGTTCCTCAAACAAGGGGTGAAATTGCCCCTGCGCGCTAAGCCCAGTAAATCCAGGCGCGCCGTTTCCGGATAACACTACCTCTCCTGAGTCTATGGTGAGGCTACCCCCAGGTCCTTCAAAGGCGTTGATTAGGCCGATGTTGGCACCGTTTTCGACCCGAACGGTATTGCCGGTGGTCGTGATCGAGATCTCGGGCGGATTTCCCGGACCTTGTCTGAGCGCCAGTATCACGGCCTCGCCTGATACAGTGACAGCGCCGGCCTTTATGCGGATATCGGGAACGTCGCCACCGATGATTTCATCCTGAAACCCAGCAAATGTCTGAATCCCCGGGGTGTCTTCCAGAAACGGGACTGGCCCTGTGCCGCTGATGTTTATGTCATGCGTGACCTCGATATTCACCTCGCCGCCATCGGGCGGGGGCGTGAAACCGAAAACAGAGAAACCGCCGGGGAACACGAGCGCGTCGGCAATAACGAGTTGCCCCCCGCGGATGAATATGTTTTTTCCGTCAACAACGCTGCCGTCGAGGATATTGATCGGTCCGAGCTCCGCGAAGCCATCGACATTGATTGGGCTGTTGAACGTCGCTTCCCCGGCCGAGGCGACACTTATCAGGTTGACGTCGCCCGCCGGGGCTATCAACCAGGTGTCCTCCACAAATAGGTCCCCGCCAACGAGCGAGAGCGTCGCGCCCTCTGGCACTAGCAGGGCGGGACCGATAGTGTCGATGAAGCCGGTGTTAGCACTCAGGAAGCCGAAGGCAGAGGGCGGTGATGTGGTAAGAACGCTGGGTTGCCCCGGGTCGGCGTGGAAAATGCCATCGGCGCCGAGCTTGATGTAGTCGGCCGTCGAGGCATGGAAGGATCCCTCGACATCCAGAAAGGCACCCGGTCCGAACACGATTCCCGCCGGGTTCAATAAGAACAGACTGGCGCCCGGAAAGCCCGTAGTCTGAATCGTCCCAAAGATATCCGAGGTCGCCCCTCCGGTGACCCGGCTGAGGATATTGGTGGTCGGTAGGCCCGTATCATTTATAAAGTCAGCCGCCTCACCGGATCCTACGCTAAAGGACCCGAAGCTGTGGAGCAGATTGGGTCCTGCGCCCGGCCTTGTCCCGCCCGTGATCTCGAAGATATCCACGTCGAGGTTGACCGCGGTTCCCAGCGTTCCATCCGACGTCACCTGTGCATGGGCCATCGGCAGCTGAAGACTGGCAACGCATAACACTCCCGCGGCCATTATGGCTATGGCCGAGAAATGACGCCCTGACAGCTGGCTAGTTCGGTGACCGTTCTTGCTGGACATGAGTAGTCCTCCGCGTGGAATCAACCGGGTCGCGCACACGTTGAACCCGCGACGAGCGGCATCCGCCTGCCGCTACGCTAATGACATCCCGCTCTGTGTTCGCGCTTTTACTGCGTTAGCGTGACGGCACAGATAGCCGCGAATGGCTGCACCCCGTCGGTCCCCGTCAGCTCACACTGCCCCTGCGTGCCCAATCCACCGCACAGAAACTCAGAGGTCTCCAGGTTGCAGGTGAAGCACCTGGCGTTAATGTCGTCGAGACCGTCGCCGTCAGTATCGCTGATGACAACACTCACCGGCGGCACCTGATTTCCACACAGCAGCGAATCCAGGTCCACGTCATTGGGACTCACCCCTTCCAAGGCCAGCTGCGCACCCGTGACAAAGATGTGATGCTTCCCCTCATCCTTGGTGGCGCTACAGACCGGTTGCATGGTGCCGGGGTTGCACTCGGCCGCGGCCTTGCCAATGATTTGCTGATTTAGACTGAAACCTGCCTCCACAACCACAAGAGGTTCGCCCCTGGAGCAGCTTGCCATCCCTGGCGTAGTTCCAAAAATCGAGGAGCAGGTCCTTTGGTCGTGACGCACGTCGACAATGTTAGGCAGGTCTGCGTTACAAGTCTTACTATCAATGTGAAGCTGGACGATAGTGCCCATTTGACCTGCCTTAGCACCGCCTTTGCCCTTCACTCTTGGGAAGGCCGTATTGCAGTCGCTCGTTAGTCCGATGGCGCCACCAAGATTAACGCTTTGGCCTTCCACGATGTTGAAGTTGGCCATGCTGACGGGGTTGACACCGTCGGTCGCGGCCACCACCCGGCCGGTACAGTCCGCCCCCGAGCCGCACTGCTGGAGGAAAGTGAGTTCAGAGTCTCGGCGAGATTTGCGACACCTGTCTTCTACGTAGCCAGTACAGAGCACCTCCGGATCAATTTCAAATTCTGCGGTATCCACGATTGTCGGGTCATCCTTAAACGTGCCATCGGCGTTCCTACAGTCTTCGGGATTCGCGGCATTACAGACTGTGCCGGTGAACGTCTGCCCGGGCCGGCTCGTGTACCTGACAGTTTCACTCCTCACAGGAATTCCTACGAACTTGAGGTCTAGATCCCCGACATCGATATCGAAATCGAGGATCGTGCAAAGCTTGCAGCTTGATGTGCCCCCCGATGTTGATGAGCTACTACGGTGCCCAGCTAAAGCTGCCGTCGTACACCAGAATCCTAACACCGCAAAAGCGAACACCAGCATTGCCTTCTTGCCGGTACGAAGTAACTTGCTCATGGTTCTTCTCCTCGTGATCAATTCTTAATTGAACTGAAATCGCTTGCCTCTCAAACACGACAGACAAGCCGTTTTCCTTATTGTTCTAGACTTCTTTCCTAGCACGAAGCAAACCTAAAAAGGGGACGCTACCCTTTTTATGGCGGGCCCCATCGTACGAACCGCCCAGCCGCCCCCAAATCCCGGCGCGGCAAGGGCCAACACCAAAAGTGATTTTCTGCTAGATTCGATTATGGTGCCTCCTCCTCAATTGATCTTGATCGCGTGACCGGCTGAGTTTCGGCAGGTCACGCGTCGTTAGCTGTTCGTTTTCCGTTTATCTGTATACCAGATACTTCATCCTATCAGGGTGTGAAAAGGTAATCCAGATACGCCTAATCAATCACCAGGCGCCAAGTTGTTATCCCTGCGCGCACCAGTTGGCATCTCGAATTAAGGACTTCGT
>JAPULM010000461.1 GCA_027294925.1 bacterium | reverse complement strand
TTCGTCCTCCTATGAGGTGCCAAAAGCCATCTGATCTCTTTCACACGCTCAGTACAGGCTGATCATTCCACATCAGGACAAAAGCTGCACAGGGGCGTCAGCTGTCCTTGCAAAGGATTCCCGAAATCCTTATCTTTCAATAGGTGTAGGCTCAAACGAGGTATATCTGTCAAGGGAAGGGATATGGGAACTCACATCCAACATTATTTGATAATCCTGGTCGTCTGCGGTCTGCTCGGATGCGCAACAGAATCCTACCAAACGCTAGAGCCGCCCAGGGTGACGTCGGCAGGTACGGCGTACCACGATCCCAAGTATACCCTTGTGGTCGGCAAGTTCGATAATCGTACGACTTACATGCGGGGTCTTTTCTCGGATGGCGTTGATCGGTTGGGCAGTCAGGCCAAAACGGTCCTTATTAGCCACCTGCAGCAGAGTGGGCGTTTCAACCTGGTGGAGCGGCAGAATTTACAGGAAATCGCCCGAGAAGCCAAGATCAAAGGCACTCAACAGAAACTGACTGGGGCTGATTTTACCGTGACTGGTGATGTGGTAGAATTTGGTCGTAAGGTGACCGGAGATCGGCAGCTATTTGGTATCCTGGGCAGTGGGAAAAAGCAGATTGCCTACGCCAAGGTAGCCTTAAACATCGTTGATGTGATGACTTCTGAGGTGACCTATGCGGTGCAGGGTGCCGGTGAATATGCCTTAAGTAATCGTGAGATCCTGGGCACAGGTGGTACAGCTGGTTATGATTCGACCCTGAACGGAAAAGTGTTGGATCTGGCCATCCGAGAGGCCGTCAACCGTCTTGTTGAAGGTCTGGAGAGTGGCGCTTGGCGTATAACAGGGTCAAGTCAATGATAAAAATGGCACTACCGGCATTACTGATCTGGCTTGTCGGGTGCGCGTCGCCGACGCTCTACGCGTGGGGGCAATACGAAGAGTTGATTTACCTCTCCTACGCCAGACCGGGCCAGGCAGACCCGGCCATACAGGCTGAGAAAATGGAGGAGGATTATCAAAAAGCGCGGGCGGAAAATAAATCTGTCCCGCCTGGATTTCACGCTTATCTTGGACTGCTTTATTATCAACAGGGAAAAATTGAACCCGCTCGGCAGGCGTTTTTGACCGAGAAAACCCGCTTCCCCGAATCGGCCGTTTTGATGGATCGGCTGTTGAGTAGATTGCCGCAATGAGTATGTCACACTACATCGTCTGTCTGATCATCGCCATGCAGGGTCTCCTGGTCGGGGCGTGCGCCACGTTGCCGGACCATACGAATTTCCGCCGCCATCGTCCACGTTCTATCCTGGTATTGCCGCCCCTCAATGAAAGCACCGCGGTTGAGGCAACTTACGGTTACCTATCCACCGTCACCTTGCCATTGGCCGAGATGGGGTATTATGTCTTCCCGGTTGCGGTGATCGACCTCTTTATGAAGGAAAACGGTATGCCGACGGCAGGGGAAATGCATCAGGCGCCGCTCGACAAAATCCGTCAGATCATCGGTGCCGATGCCGTTCTCTATGTAACCGTTGAACAATATGGCACCAAATATGTCGTGATCAGCAGTAATACCATTGTCCGTGTCAGGGCCAGACTAGTCGACACCCGCACGCGTACACTCCTGTGGGAAGGCAAGGCCAACGCTCAGCAAGGCTCGGGTGGCTCCGGCAGCTTACTGGCCGACGCCATTGCCGCTGTTATCCATCAAGCCGTTAGCACGGCGACAGACAAAGCGCATGATGTAAGCCGTACGGCCAATATCATGCTGTTGACGGATGAAAAATATGGGCTGCTGTATGGCCCTTATCATCCCAAATACGACGCCAAATAGCCATTCGCCGCTCGGCATCGGAAATGTGAGGCGCTGGGGCCGCACGTGACCCTTACGTCACCTTCCCAACCGTTGGTAATTGGTTGCGACGCCTGGAAGACAAAATACAGCAGGGCCTGTCTGGGGCTTGGCGGCATGCGGATTGCTAAATAGCCCCTCTTCTTTCAACTCCGAACTCCACATGCCGCATTAGCCTGTCTCAGTGTGCTGCTATAGGCGTGGGAAAGGTGCCAAACATTTTAACCAGGTACTTAAGGCTGTGGCGCGAAATCCGGCGACAACATCACATACGTTTTCTGCGACACGATGAGCGACCGCACCCGCGGGATATATTTACCGCTCCAATCGGGGTCCGCCGCCACTGTAGCTTTCATCTCGGCCATATGCGCATAATCGTTGTACGCCCAGATATGCACCACCTGGTTCAGCTCACCGACTTCACTGTAATACCATCCTGCTAGCTTAATGCCATACTTATCACGAATCGGCTTGCCAACTTCTCGCACTGCCGCCATATAGTCTTGTACAGCACCAGGTTTTAGGGTGTAGACGCGAAAATCGTAGACCATAACTCGCTTCTCCTCTTCTCCCTGTCGGAGATGGATCATCCCCTGTTATCATAACGGATCCCATAACGATAACAGCTTTATAGCATACTGGGCAGCAGGTGCTCAAGTCGGCCTTGTGGTTCACTAGATGGTTACATCAGCACAACAGAGCCGAGCCTATGTTAGGCGAGGCCTACGTCCTTGTAACCATTTCTTGAATGAAGCTTGACTTTCGCCTGATGGTTTACCGGCCAATAAGCCCTCAACACTGATGTCTTCATCAACGTCCTCCCAATGAAGCCCTTGACCTTGACCAATGAGACGCTAGTTGTTGCGTTCCTCAGGACTCGCCTGTACCAGTCTGGGAAACCACGTCAGAGGCACTGATAGGGTTCGCCCATCGCTGACGATCGACCGTCAGGGTGTCCTCAGTTATGGCGACGTTCTCCGCCTTCGGTACGCGTATTTCAATCACTGAAGTATTCATCCCACACCTCCACTAGCCGTGCATGATTCTCTTCGACGATTCGCTGTATGCGACGAACTTCTGGGCGGCTAGCCCTTACCTGACCAGGACTTTCACCCGGCAAATAGGCCAAGCTTCCTTGGCGCAATAACGCTGGGCATGAGGGGCGCGTATCGAGCGCAGCAGAATACGCGTCCCACTCCATGCGTATGTTAGATAGAGATTCTAAAACGCTCAAGGGAGTGGAACCCGCAGAGGCTCAACGGTAAGGGCAGAAAAACGTTCCGACCCTTCGCCTAAAGGACCACTATCACCTGTACAGCAAGAATACATTTCTACAGCAAGAATACATTTCGAGCATTCTTTTCCGTCTGCATTTATACCCGCTCCAATGTTCGGCTCGAAAATACGTAAACCAAGAGTTCTCGAGGTAGACTTCCTCAGCCTGTGTATCATGCCTCATTAAAGCAGTATCAGTAGTTGAAAACGAATCCGAAGTCATGAGCAACCTTGGCAATGTTACGAGCCACCGAGATATCTCGTAAGAGACGGTAATGCCTGGCAACAATGAGCACCGCTTGGTACGCTGGGCAGATCGGTTGCTGAAGCATTCCCCCGTGGGACGAGTGCCCGATGGGTCTGTGGTGTCGAAGCTGCGGGCCAGCCTCGATCAACTCCCCGCCTGTAGGTCGTTCATCGCGCGTTTCCTTGGTGACGCTGACACTCTGTTAGGATGTCAAGAAATTCAACGTATCAAACTATTCTCCAATCAACATTTTGATCAGATTGAGGGAATTTTCGATCAAGCAGAATTCCCATTTGAGAACACGAACGTACACCTATTGTGTTTAGCACCAGATCACATCCACCTGTACATCGAGTCATCGCTTGATTATTCACTCGACGAAATCGTTAATGCAGTCAGGGAGTACTCGGAGCAAGAAATTCCGATTCAGTTACCTGACTTACAACAGAACAGCCAATTGCTATGGGAACGGGCGTATTCTGCAGAGGGCATAGGGTGAATGGTTGGTTCAGTAGTCGGGCAGCAGCACAGGTAGCAGCCCATGACATCTACGCTCGATGAGCGTTTAGAGGGCTGCATGCATGACTTTGAGTACAAAGTGCCAATCCACGGTTGTAAAGTCGATAGCCTCAAGCTCAATAGCCGGACCTGGTGTTCCATCTGACCAGCGGACATGCCCACAGACAAAGCTTTGCGCCTCATCCGCAGTCGCAAACTCTTCAACAAGCGGTGCTTCACCCCTGACGTTGATGATCCACTGTATAACGTGTCGTGTTGCGTCATTCATGGGCTTCTCTACTGTGCCACATACCCACCATCAACCGTCATCGAATGTCCGGTAACAAATGAGGCAGCATCCGAACAAAGCCAGACCACTGCTTCTGCGATCTCTTCCGGCAAGTGTTCCTGGCATGTTATGGGCTCCTTCTATAGGTTTCGTCTATGCTGGCTTTCGTGCCCGAATAAAACTCCAGGCATCCGGTAGGACCATTCGCTCGATATCGACAAAACATGCTGTCTGAAGCCGGTCCCGATGCTCCTGTTCGGTATAGGCTCCACCTTCGGGGCAAGAGTTTAGAAAGTAAAGACCAAGTCCCACCATCTCGGTGGGCGATAAACGCGAATTGTCTAAAATAACTCCTCGAATGAAAATTGCTCCACCTGGGTTCAACGCCTGGTAGATGTGTACAATGGCGCGTCGGGCTTCATCAGCCGAAAGTACCTGAAGAAACCGGTCCAATACCGCGACATCAAACGATGCGGGGATAGTACTATTGACCGCATCTGTTGCCAGTACTTTTACTCGCTGGGTTGCCCCTTCTGCCTGGATGAGACGCTGGGTAAAGGGCGTGACTGAGGGTAAATCGACGACAGTTGCCTGAATATGGGGATAGGCTTCCGTGACGGCAATGGCAAGACCGCCCGAACCACCGCCAATGTCGGCGAGGGTTTGAGCAAATGAGATGTCGTAGCGGTCAACCAACTCCTGTCCGCGCTGTCGTAGTCCCGCGTGTAAGCGCCTGAGCGTCGTTTCCAATACGTCTGGTGAATCTTCAGCAAAATCAATCGGGGATTGTGGGATGCTAGTCCGAATCGACTCCGCTGTTTCCATGGTGGCATGCCACCAGCGGGAGAGATTACCCTGCTGTCCACCTATGTATGTCGGTTTACCCTTCACCAAGAACTGATCAGCTGCAGCGGTATTAGCAAACCTCTCTTCCTGCACCGTCAACAACTCCGCCGCCGCCAGGGCATACAACAGGGGCGATAGTTTATCTGCCTTGACGCCAAGCCCATCAGCCAACTCTTCAGCACTCATGACACCATCTTTGAGTGGCGTAAACAGATCGAGTTACATGCCAGCCAACATCGCGAATGAGGGATATACGGCTGTAGCAGGTTTCTGGATGGTCGTGGATTGTGTCGGAGAAGAGTCAGCCGTCATGGATGTCTCCGTATACAAGTCAGGTCGTAGGAAGAATGGTCCTAGCTATAGGCTCGTCACTACTATACATCACCGCAGACAAAGAGAAAGGCGCTATCAGTCCACCTTCCCATACAAGACGGTAGCCCGATGCGCCTTTAACAGACGGCTCTATTGTCCTATTCGCTGCTGCTCGGAAAGCCACGAAACGACTTCTTCGGCATGCTTATCAGGCGGAAAGATAGGATAGAACACGTGCTCAATGCGTCCCTCACGGATCATCAGCGTTAAGCGTTTTATCAGAATCATCGAGTCAAACTCAAATGTGGGTATGCCGAGTGCTCTCGTGAACGCCAGTTCTGCATCACTCAACAGGGCAAAAGGGAGGTGCAGCCGCTCTACCGCCTCCTGCTGATCGGCAGTATCTTGTGTGCTGAGACCAAAAACCTCGACGCTAAGGGCTTGCAGGTGGTGGAAACGGTCTCGGAATGCACACGACTCGGGCGTACAACCTCTGGCTCCTGGAATCGCATTCCACCCTGCTGAGGGTGTCCGGTCCGGTCTGCCTGTCCGTGGATAACAATAGACCACGGTATACCCAGGGAGTCGAGATACATCCACGACTTGACCTGCGGTTGACATCAGGGGAACCGAAGACAGGTGGGTACCGGCGAGATGGTCACAAGCCCCATCATCAACGGGTATGGGAAGGTTTTCGGGTAGTTCGTATACATTGGCGTCTCTCGGCATGAAACCTCTCCGATGTTCCTGGCAGGAAAACGGCTCGTCTTGCAGTCTACGGGGAAAACTGCGGCTCAGTGTTGTGTCCACTCTGCTGCCATTCTTCCGCCGAAACACGTGGACGTAGAGCAGAATGGACACGTTATCATCATGCAGCACACGTACCTTAACTTCCAGGTGGACGATACCCGGTGCCACCAGCGCGTCTCATGGCTTCCATGCCATCTTCGACACTCATGAGCACTGTGGTTTTGAGCGCCTTGAGCGCACCGCCACCTGCAGCAGCCAGACTCAACGCTGCCGCATTGACATTGTCAGGGAGTTCAGAGATGAGTACCACGTCATATTCCCCAAAGGCATAATAGTAGCTGATCAGCCTGCCTCCGTTGGCTTCGATCAGCGTTCGCATCTGCTCAGCGCGGTTTTGCGGATTCTGAATTTGAGCTGCCCATG
>JAPULM010000460.1 GCA_027294925.1 bacterium | reverse complement strand
CATGAGCTGGATTTACCCGTACCAATCGTTGCTAGGCCTCCCTCAACAAGACGAGGCGTCCATTTGACAAGCCGCATGGTATTTACGGATTCAGGATAAGTTTGCCAAAAAAGTTCGACTTCTCCAGTAAGTGATGCGCCGCAACTGCTTCCTGTAGTGGAAAACGCTGATCGATCACCGAGTGCACCCGTCCGAGGGACACGAGTCTTAGCAGTTCACGCATGTGATCGGGCGTGCCTCGCCCTACCCCCATAATCTGTAAAGCACGCGAAAAAACCAGCCCGAGGTGAAGGTCGACACGATGCCCCGCCGTGACACCGCAGGTGACCAGGCGCCCTTGCACTTTTAGGCTGCGGAAACAAGCTTGCCAAACCGCAGCCCCTACATGCTCAATGACGACATCTACCCCTTGTCCCTCCGTAAGCTCCAGAACGCGTTCAGCTATATCTTCCGTATAATGATTGATAACCTCATCAGCACCAATCTGTCGCGCTTTTTGCAATTTATCCTCAGAGCCTGCCGTGGCAATGACCCGTGCGCCAACAGCTTTAGCAATCTGTACGGCAAAACTGCTCACCCCGCTCCCTGCCGCCATGATCAAGACATCCTCACCCGGCCGCACACACGCCCGGTTAATTAACATCTGGTAGGCGGTCAGGCCTGCGGTTGGAAGCGCACCCGCATCGTCGTATGTACAGCCTGAGGGCAGCAAAAAGGTGCGTTCAGCCAAAGCCAAAGCATATTCGGCATAGCTACCGGAACCGCCTGCCACCACTCGGTCACCACTCTTAAATCCCTGCACCTCGCTACCTACTGCGGCAACTTCTCCGGCCATATCACGCCCAAGTATCTCCGGTGGGGTAATGCGTGTGCCATGCGACCCTTGGCGCATAAAAATATCAAGTCGATTTAGAGAAGTCGCGTGTACACGAATCAAAACATCATTTGGACCCGGCTCGGGTTCAGGCAGATCACCATATTGCAAAACTTCCGGCGGACCTGTTTGTTGGACATAGACTGCTTTCATACAACATCGTCTCCTGTCTGATACGGTTTAAGAGGTTCGTTTGAGCTGTTGTGTTATCACCCAGTGCTGGGCAACTTGTCAAGGCATTTCTGGTTGCGTTGAAAATCTACAGAGTACCAACATAAACACTAGCTTTGCTTGCCAGTCGTTAATGTGTCTGCTATACAATGATGGAATTGAATACAAGCACGCATCCGCTGCCGCTTGGCTTAAGGCGTTTAACGATGGCCCAATTGGAACAACGATAATCTTGCCGTCAACACCTCGGATCTCATGCCTTGAAGGGGACCTTGTCATGTTCGAGCCGCTTTCGCCGGTTCTTTTTTTACGCCGTGCAGCGCGGTTATTTCCTAATCGCCTTGCGGTGGTTTCCGAAGCACACCGCTTTACCTATAGTGAACTTGAAGCCCGAGTGCATCGCCTTGCCAATGCCTTGATGGGGATGGGAATTGGCAAACACGACAAAGTGGCCGTGCTGTCTCCCAATAGCCATCGCATGCTTGAGGCATTTTTCGCTGTGCCTCAAATCGGTGCAGTACTTGCACCTCTTAATTACCGGCTAACGACGCCCGAGTTCGCCTATATCCTGGAGCATTCAGAAGCTAAGGCGATTTTGATAGATTGGCAATACGCCAGTCAGTTGGCGCCGATTGTCGACCGCTTACCCAACTTGGAACATTACCTCCTATTGCGTGATGATGAACTGCCGACGGCCCCTTTACCAAGCCAGGATTATGAAATCGTTCTAAGCGCTGCAAGCGCTGAATTTTCCTCTGAGGTCGACATTGCTGAAACGGATCTGGCCACCCTAAACTATACCAGTGGCACCACGGCTCGCCCCAAAGGGGTGATGCTGACCCATCGTGCATGTACGATCAATGTGATCAACTTTATCAACGCTTTAAATGTGAAACCCTCGGATGTCTATTTGCACACCCTGCCGATGTTTCATGCCAATGGCTGGGGCGGTATATGGGCGTTAGCTGGCTTGGGAGCCGTCCAGATCTGTTTACGGAAAGTCGAAGCAGCGCCTATCTTTGACCTTATGCAACGAGAACAGGTCACCTTAGCTTGTGCCGCCCCCACCGTTTTGGTCACCCTGGCCACCTTTGATCGTGCTCGTGATTACCAATTAGCCCCGGGCGTCCGAATCGGAACCGGCGGTGCGGCGCCGGCCGCTGCCGTTCTACGTAACATGGAAGCGCTAGGGGTTGAGGTCGTACATCTTTATGGATTAACCGAGACCGGGCCGTTCTTAACTTCTTGTGAATGGCAACCTGAGTGGGAGACGATTGACCTTTCTCAACGTTACCGTCTTAAGGCTAGACAAGGCATTTCCCAGCTACTCACAGATGTTCGTGTGATGGATGAGAACCTACAAGATGTTCCAATGGATGGTAAAACGATTGGAGAAATTGTAGCGCGTGGTAATAATGTGATGAGCGGATATTACAAACAGCCTGAGGAAACGGAAGCCGTCATGAACGGTGGTTGGTTCCATACCGGTGACCTTGCCGTGATGCATCCGGATGGATATATCGAGATTATTGATCGCTTCAAAGATGTCATTATTAGCGGCGGTGAGAACATCTCTTCAGTCGAAGTCGAAGCAATGCTGTTTGAACATGATGCTGTCTTGGAAGCAGCCGTTGTTGGTGTGCCTGACAGCAGATGGGGGGAAGTGCCTAAAGCCTTGATCATCTTAAAACCCGGTCAATGCGCTAGTGAACAAGAACTCATTAACTTTTGCCGTGACAATATGGCACACTTTAAAGCGCCGAAGTCAGTCGAGTTTGTCAAAGAATTACCCAAAACCGCGACTGGCAAAGTACAAAAGTTCGCCCTGCGCGAACGCTATTGGTTAAACCAAAGCAAACGCCTGTGAAGGATAATATTATGCTAGGCGGCTAAGCGGGTTTTACAAAAAAATATCGAATTTGCTTAAGTCTTTTTCTGCCCCTTCCGATAAAAGACGGTTTATCTGTTTTCGGTGACTACCAGCAAGCAGATAGCCATACTTCTCTTCCGCAGAGTGAAAGCAATAACAAAAGGAGAGCGTATGCCGTCATGCAAAAAACTCATCGAACCGCGCAAAGATGATCTCACCAATTGGTTCAAGAAGGCACGGCACGGGGACCAATGCCAGGTCGTGACATTGGAAGGTGAGGTGTATACCCATTTGACGAAACTTAGTCCCACAATGGTTAAATGGAAGGTGTCTGGATTTACCGGTCAGGACATCGATTTAAGTGATAAAATACGCTTTACCGAGTTGGTTGATACGTGGAGCGATTTTGCCATCTTTTAATGGGGGCTTTTTTTAACTTCCTTCTTGTCACGGAATTGCTTGTACGAATGTCTATACCGTTGTGTTCGATCATCCGGATGATTTTACCCCTGCATGCATGCATATCAGGATCATCGCAACAAATTATGTTCACCTGATGTTTTTTGGCACATTAGCCAAAGAGTGGGGCTATGAATGGGAGGACATGTGGTTTGACAAACAGACAGATTTGTTCTCATCACGCGGGATCATCATGATTAAAGGTAAACCCTTGTACTACGAGATTCTAGCAGGACATCACAAACCATCTGATCGAGTTCGCCAAAATGCGACTTGCAAGACTACTGTAAGGTAGTTCCAGCGGAGGTGCGAAAACTTTCATTTTTCAGATTATGCCACAAAACAGATGACCTTGCGTCTGCACCTATTGTAATAAAATCAGAGGGTTTTCTTGCCCTGTAATCAAACCCTTTCGTTTCGTGCGATGGTTGGTTATTTAAATGAATAACTTGACAGAAATGACAAAACATTTTAAGTAAGCAATTGTTAAAAGGTTCATCCTTATTCTCGTTTACCTGTTTTTGACGACTAAGGAGGTCATAAGTGATTTCTGGCTTGAATATCCGGCATCTCCTCTTTCTTGCTCTCATTGGTCTTTTAGCAACTGCCTGCGTCCATGAGCCACGGGCATTCCTTGATTTGCAACATGCGCAGGAGGCCATTGTCGCTGCTAAGGCGTCTGAAGCGGCTAGCCAATCGGCGGACGCTATTGCCGCACTCGAAAGTCGGTTTCTTGAAGCCCGTGGCATATTATACGCTTGCCAGGAAGACAAAGCCTCAGAGCTGGCCAGGGTACTGATCAACGAGGCGAACATATTGGCTACTCAACACCCAGCGCCTCAAATTACCATTTCCAGCAAGCCTCAGAATCGGCCACCTCGAGCCGTCCTAGTGGCACCGGCGGAAGGGGAAGTCAATATGCTCTTGAGCTTCGATGCCTCTCAATCCTCAGACCCAGACGGTGATAAATTGTCTTTTTTATGGGACTATGGGGATGCATCAAGCAACCGTTTTTCGTTTCCCAATGCCACGCATCGTTACCGAAAGCCGGGGCGCTATACGGTACAACTTCAAGTCGATGATGGCAAAGGGGGCAGTGACCGGACGTCTGCCCCGTTGACGGTGATCAAGCGCGTGGTCATTCACCAGCTGCCCGGCATGGTTTTATTTGACTTCGATCGATCACGTCTCAAATCCGAGGCACGAATCGCCCTGGATGATGTGGTCCGTCTGATGCAGGGGGATGCCTCACTACAGGCCGAGATAACCGGGCACACGGATTGGACTGGGACAGAGAGATATAATGTCAGTCTGTCGGAACGCCGTGCAAGAGCAGTTGAGCGCTATCTTGAACAACACGGCATCACATCAAACCGCATCCGCCTGGATTGGAAAGGTGAAACAGAACCAATGGTGTCAAACGCCACAAAAGAAGGACGGGCAAAAAACCGCCGCACCATTATTGTGTTACGGCCTCGATAGGGTTTATCGCACAGGGGATCGATTGGCTAACAAATCTCCCCTTTTTGCATGGGAGAATTGTTAGCTTCTATAGCCGAGGTACTAGCGCTTCCGAATTGCCTCTAGCACCCGTTCCGGGGTAAGGGGTAACGCCATAATTTGAACCCCAACAGCATCTGCAACCGCATTGGCAATTGCGGTTGCTGTCGCAACGATAGGGGGCTCGCCAACCCCCCTGGCGCCATATATGGTGTCCTTGGCCGGGACTTGCACCAGCACACTCTTGATATTGGGCACATCCATGGCGCTGGGTAGTTTATAATCAAGCAAGCCCGGATTGGTATTTTTGCCGCTGGTGGGATCGAAAATCATTTGCTCAACAATACCATAACCAAGTGCTTGTGTCGCACCACCCTCCATTTGTCCTTCTACCGCCATGGGGTTCAGAGCAAATCCGACATCTTGAATCACCGTAACATCAAGCACTTTGACCTCTCCGGTTTCAAGATCTACCTCAACCTCCGCGACTTGCGGGGCATATTGTAAAGTGGTTCCTTGCATAGGCGTCGAGGCCGATGCGATCGGTGGGCCTTCATGCGACATTGCGGCAACTTTATACACATCCTGAAACGTCATACCTTTATCTGGGGTGCCTTTGACCTGTACTCGGCCATCGATAATCTCCAGGTCATCAACGTTAGCTTCGAGCTGTCCAGCCGTAATATCTACTATCTGCTGACGCAACTTCTCGGCAGCTACCTTTACCGTCCAACCCATACTACGGATGATATTGCTGCCGGCACTAAGGGGCGCAACTGGCGCCACATCCGTATCGCCGGTTAAAATTCCCACCTTATCAATGCTAACCCCCATTTCCTCGCCGGCAATTTGTTGCAAGACGGTGTGACTACCGCTAACATCAACCGAACCCGTAGTAATTGCAATGGTGCCATCTGCATTTAATTTCACTGTGTTACCACCCGGCATGCCGCGCGAAGCCCAAAACCCAACGGCAATACCACGGCCGTGATTGGACGCTTTCGGCTTGTTCCAGCCAGCATCCGTTTCAACCTGCTGTAGCAATTCTCTCAGATCTGCTGCATCATCCAATGCACCGATTGATGACCGATCACCTATTTTCAACGCATTGTGCTTGCGAATAGCAATCGGATCAAATCCAAGTCTGGAGGCAATCATATCCATCTGGGACTCTACGGCAAAGGTGAGCTGAGGACTTCCAGGCGCACGGTATGCACCACAAGGCGGCTGATTGGTATAGACCGTATAACCGTGTAGGTCAACATGCGGAATGTTATAGGGTCCGGTGAGACGGCCCGCCATGCCTTCCCCAAAGTTGTAACCCGTTGCGATATGATAGGCGCCATTACCAAAATACGCCCGTGCCTGACGAGCCACTAAGGTGCCATCTTTCATGACCCCCGTCTTGATGATAATGACCGCGCCACGCCGTGGTGTTGTACTGAGGAAATCTTCGTCCCGCTTATAGGTGATTTTAATTGGGCGGCCGGTTTTTTGAGCCAGAAGAACCGTCGCTGGTTCCGTTACAGGGGCAATCTTACCACCAAAACCGCCGCCAATTTCCGTTGCAATGACCCTTAAACGGTTCATCGGCAGGCTGAAAATCGATGCAAGCTGATCCCGTAACGGAAAAATCCCCTGCGTCGAGGCCCACACCGAAACTCGACCATCCGGTTCAACTTGGGCCATCGACGCACGTGGCTCAATATATCCTTGATGTGCCATAGCAACATCAAAGCGATCCTCATAAACAAAATCGGCTTTGGCAAAGCCTTGCTCAACATCTCCCCATTGCACGTTGCCATACGAGGTTATATTGCCGTCACGGCCAAGATTGGGTAAAGCTGTATAATGCTCCCAGCCGCTATGGATCATGTTGGAACTCTCCGCCGCATCTTTGGCGTCGAGCAACACTGGCAGCGCCTCAATGTCGAGTTCAATAAGGTGGATGGCCTCCTCGGCGATATCGACGTTGTCAGCCGCCACAGCGGCAATCGGGTCGCCGTGATAGCGTACATAATCGTGTGTAAAGATCAGCTTATCCTTAACGATCCCACCGTACAGATTAGTCGGCGCATCCTGAGCTGTCAATACGGCGTGAACACCGGGCAAACTGGCCGCTTTGCTTACATCCAGCCGCCGAATACGACCGTGCGCGACCGGACTGCCAAGTATCTTGCCGGCCAACACGCCGGGCAAGGTGACATCATCTGCATACATCATCCGCCCCGTGACTCGATTGGTCGCATCTGGCTTGGGTAAAGATTTGCCGAGTAATGCGTATTCGGGCATACTTATAGTCTCCTTCACGGGAATCGGATTTTCAGAAAAGAAAATGGCAGCCAATTTAAGAAACACAAGCTAACATGCTGTTATGGAGCTGTCAATATCAGCTTTGGTATGCTCACCCTTGCAACCCGATGGTGTGTACGCTACATTAAGCATGAAAGGAATTAAACCGTTTTAGGACTATCAAAATGGCTGACGCAGAGTACGAATTTAACGAAATCGATGCAATCGATGCTGAGTCCTTTGGTGAACCTGGAAAACGCACCTTTCGGGTTCGGGTTCGTCGTCATTCTGAAGTTGCCTCGTTGTGGGTTGAGAAGCAACAACTGGCAGCGCTCGGGGATGCGATACCTCGACTGATTGAGGAATTAACAACACCGGATCAACATCCCAATGAAGTCGTTGGATCGATCGGATACTTCCCGGAGGAACCCGGCATAGAATTTAAAGTCGGGCGCTTAGCCCTGGGGTATGCAACCGATGAAGACCGTCTTGTCTTAATGGTTCACGCCATACCCGAGGAGAGTGAGGAAGAGGAGGATGTCGAGACATCCACACCTACCTTCATGTGCCGCTTCACCCGCGAACAAGCTCGCCAACTGAGCGACTCCTGTACGAACGCTGTTGAAGGCGGCCGGCCGCTTTGTGTGGTGTGCCATCGTCCCATTGATCCGGAGGGCCACTTCTGCCCAAGGAGTAATGGGCATCAAAAGCTTCAGTTGTAACGCTTTTGCCGTGACCATTGGCTGTTTGCTTCAAGCCTCAAGATGTCAGTCCTACACCGGCATATTAGCCTATAATAACATGCGAAGATATGACCAATCCGGGTCATACAGATCATCTTCGGATAATCCATCTTCTTTGCTGCCAGGCACCACATAGGCGCCATCAGCTTGGATGACAAGCGGATCAATGCGCGTGAGACCTTGCACCAAATTGACCAATGTCTCTTTTAGGTAGGCATCATCTTCGTTGGTGACAGCTTTGGCAGGCTCATACGGCTCGTCAAGAAGAAACAAAAGGCTGACTACAACGAAATCTTTGCGCTTTGAGGTGCGTCGAATTTCATCAATATCTTCATCGAGTTCTTCCTCCTCCGTCGCCAAACAGCTCTCGATCTCGTCGATCCAGGTACGAAATTCTTCAGACGCCTCTGTTTGATTGTCATTATATTCCCAAAAGCCATACGTCCAGAACAACTCGGACTCCTCTAGCAGAGCGACAAAACGTTTAATAAAGCGGCGTTTTTCCTGAATATTTTCATCGCTGCTTCGAGTCTCTTCCAACACCCGTGCAAACTGCGCACGTAGGGTGTCCTCTCCGAAACATTTAATAGCAATTTGGATAGCAAAGAAATATGTATCGGAGGGGCCGCTAAACCAACGGCTCAGTTTTCCCATGAAACCTCGTTCAGGCATGTCTAGCCTTCCTAGCCACCACTAAAAAAACCACCGCGTCCAAATGAGCCCGACCTGCCGCTTGAACGACTTGCCACCCGTGACCCCACACCGGTTATTCGTCCCCCACGGCTGCGCACAGTGGTTCGTCCAAAGCCGGAAGGCTTGCTGCGGCCGACGCCGCTTTTACCACCGATCTTAGTGCCACTAAAACGAGTTGGACGACTGCGCGGTTGATAGTTAGGCGCTGGGGTGCGGGGGCGGCTACTCTCTCTATAGGCCACCCGCCGGCGGCCTGCCGAATGATAAAAATAAGCGGTCGGATAGGGACGAAAAAACGGGTAAAGAAGAAAAAAACCAAGATGGGTGCCATAACCGCCGCCATAATAATAATGCCGCTCTCGTACCGTTTGCGTCGTTCCATCCGGAGCTTTGCGGGAAACCGTTTCAGTAACGGCCTTTAGATCACTTAAGGGTAAAATTGCGACTTTGATCCCGGCGTCTTTGTATTCCACAAATTCGTCGTTCAAATCATCATTTTCATTCTTTTGTTTACGATTTTCAATAACGTACATCACATTTTTTATACCCCGTTTACGCAAAGCTGGGGCAAGCGGCACCGTGGCAAGATAGCGGTTATCAAAGAGCCCGTCTTGATCTTTATAAGGCGCCAGGCGTTGGTTGTCTAGCAATATCATTGTCGGTGCAGAGGCGGACAATTTTTTCTTCTGCTCCTCCATCAAGGCGGCGTAATAAATTAGGGCAGCAAGGGTTTCATGGCTCCGCACAACACCTAAAGGGTGAGGCCAATTGTCAAAGTCCAAGGCCACGTCTACGCCGCCGCTCATGCCTGCCCCGAACGCCACCGCCTCGGGTCCTGGTAAATCTGCAATAAAGATGGTTTCTTCCGGGTTTGACGTTTGACCCAACAAGTCCTTGCGTAAGGTTTCTCCACGTCCGAATGCATCCTGCATGGCGCGTGTCAAAATCGGTCGAATCTGCTCACGCAAGGTATTCGATTGCAAAGCTTGAATTAAAGTTGGCTTGAAAAAAGGTTGTGCCATCTCCGTTTTGGGGCGCCAAGCAGCTAGTAGTCGAGTCGGGTCTTTATAGCGTGTCCAAGCCGTGGAGCCTTGTGAGTCTTTACGCTGGACGCCCATAAAGAAAAGGCGCTCAGATTCTGCCCCAACGTTCCACCCGTGTTTTTTTTGTAGGGTCAGCGACTCTGCATTGACTTCCTCTCCCCCTTTACAACCGCTCATGCTGAGCAGGGTGGCAAAGGCGAGGGCGCCTTTGCCAAAATGCCGCCGATCAATTGCCTGCCACCACGGTCCAGGTTGTCCAGTATGTCCCATGCTTTCCTCTTAGGCTCACTTTTCGATGTAAGTTGGAGCCGAAACGGCCATTTCATCCGTAGACTTAGCGGCTAAGCGAGTAAAAAACCCCGTGCTCTTGCCACCAATTAAAAACACCCCATAGTTTGGTAGGTAGCCATCCATTTCGGGCTTGACAGTAAAGAAGCGCTGGCAAACCCAAAATTTTGGGATTGCGCTGTAGACGGAATCCCGCCATTCAGTATCATTTACAAATGGTCCGCAGATAGTCTCCTCGCCTTCACACCCATAGGCTGATTTCATTACCCATTGATGCGCTTCATCAACCAATTGATCTTGGTCAAATGTTGATAAGCGATAGGTTGGGGGGATATAACGACGAATCCAGTCCTGTGCCCGTGGTGAAAAAAGATGTTGCTCTTCCCACATAAAAGCCAAACTCAGCTTGTTCTGACTAATTACGGTGCCAAATGGATTCACCACCGTTACCTTACCGCTGTATTCTGACTTGAGGATTAAATGTAACTGGGCAGCAAGTGGCTCAGAATCAGGATAGGGTTCAGCATCGTACCACACCACTTGGCGTTCGCCCCACCAGTCGGTTTTGTAATGCCGTATGATCAGGTCAAGCCGTTGACCAAACATGCCAAGACCATTTTTACAGGGATGTAGATTGTACGGCGAGCCGAGAACCACACGACAGCCACGCGACTCCAACCAGCGTTGATAGATCGAAATCATGCCTAAATCTTCAGGCAACTCAGTGGGATAAACGATGCCAATGGTGTGCAATGGTCTGTCTCCGTGGGAGGCCTGCAACATACGCCAAAAAGCAGTAGGCAACCATCGGTTAGGATCGCGCACCTGATGATGATAGGCACGCAGTAATCGATTTAAAACAACCGCTTCCGGCTCACCGCTGGGGGTATCGCTATTAATCTCACAACATTGTATGCGTCCATCCTGGCAGAAAAATAAGTCTGCCCGGGCAATACCATGCCAGCGTCCTTGGGAGGCAAACCACATCAGCTTTTGATAAGGGGTAAGATTAAAGTAGGTGTCAAGCCATTCAGGATGCTGCCAGACCAATGCAATCAACTCCTGGTAGATAGCACCAATGCGCTCCGCAGCTACCTGCAGGGAACGCGCCTGGGTAGCCGGCAAAACGACGCCTTGTAAGCGAAAACGGGGCTGCCCATCGATCCAAGGATCCGCAATGATGCCGTTTTCGTGTAAGGTTTGGGCAAAATCAAAATAAGACAGGCTTTCATCGTTCCATCCAGACGTCAATGTCGGCCCGCCGTTGACAGCCAAATTCACCGACAGCTCTCCCAACTAATAGGTGCTTTGTACCGCACAGTGCAGTTACAAATTTTTTCGAGACGCAACATTTAAGATGCGTTTAATTTGTCCTCTCGTTTTAAGCGGTGCTGTACTTAGACAACGAAGACGATGAAGAGCGCCGTCGAAATATATGACACGGCCTCCAACAAACCGGCCGCGGTATTTCGATCCTGAGCGATTTCCTGGTCAAGGAGAATGGCGCGAAAACTCAAGCGACCACCTAAAATGAGTCCCTGAACAACCACTTGACGAACCGGGTAGAAAATTAAAAAAACCAGCAATCCCAGAACAAAGCTCACGATAGAATCGGCTTGACTGGTAAAACTTCCGGAGGCTGCGTTGCCTACGATAATGCCCATCGCTATTAACAGACCTGACAAGGCAAGCCCTGCAGCTATGTTCCCTGAAGCAATCTCTTGCACATCATCGTAACTGGTAAGCCAGCGAAACAAATAGGTCATGCCCAGCAAGGCAAGCTGACCGAGGACGAAAAATAGAAGCAGGAGCAATCCTCCGCCTTCACTTTTAAGCGCCCCACTGTAGGTCAAACTGGTTGCTACATAAACGCCGGCAACGACAATGGCGGCCGCGACATTATGATCTTCAAGCTGGTCACGAACATGCATGCCGAGAAATAAACGACAGGTCAGAATCGACACAACTGTCAGTAAGAGAATCCCTAAGACGCCATATAATAGAATGTCAAGGATATCCTGCCATAAGCCACGGCCAGGAGCACTCATTAAAACGGTAACGGTCCAAATAACGCCAAACAAGTAGCCCGCTACTGCCAAACCCATAGCCGGATTGTCATGATCAGTCAGTAATACTTGTAACGTGTTACCAAGGAACCACTGTAGAATCCAGCGAGCAAGTGCCAGCAAAGCCAATGTGGCCATCACCACAAAAACAATTTCAGCGATGTCCATTCTGCATGTGTCCTTTACATGTTGTTACAACGCCATGGTTAGTATAGGAGGGGCAGTGAGCAAAATGCTTCATCAATACAGGTTGATTTTGTATCAGCACTTCACGGTTTTAAGCAGGCACGGTCAATTCGAGAAAAAATTGCAATAAGGCGAGAAGGGACAAACAACTCGACAAGAATTGAAACACGCCAGATTTGAGACGTCTAGGTTATTTGCCATCCATCTCTACAAGTTCGACATCTGCCAATTCTTCAGCCGTGATAAGATTCAGATCAAGTAATGTTTTTTCCAAAGAGTGGATTGACTTCTTGAGTTCAGTATACAAACTAACCGAAAGAGATACCCCTTTTTGGTGGGCTTGAACTGCCCTTCATCGTCGCTATAGTACACTCGCAGATCAATCAGCTTGTGGCCACGAAATTCGGTTAAAGATACACGGACAACTTCCGTCGCATTTTTTTCAAATTGCGCAATAACATCATCCATAATCAACAACCTCCATTTGTTTACCGCTTTTAAGATTGTATCCTTTCAGTTTACGCGGTACCAAAAAAAGGACAGGTTGCTTGCGACGACGTGGTCAGCGCATGATGTTACTATTTATCAACCACCCACTGGACAGGATAGATGACCTAAGGCCTGATTGAGATCAGCAAGGAGATCTTCCGTATCCTCGATACCAGCAGAATAACGGACCAACGCATCTCCGATGCCAAGTTGCCGTCGATCATCCGGATCGAGTTCATAATACGACATTAAAGCAGGCTGCTCCACCAAACTCTCAACGCCACCCAGACTTGGTGCGATATAGGGTATGCGCAATGCATCAATAAAGGTACTCGTTTGTTGCAGGGAACCATCAATTTCAAAGCTCACCACGCCGCCAAATCCGCGCATTTGTTGGTGCGCGATACAATGGCTCGGATGACTTTGAAGTCCGGGGTAATAGACCTGGCGTACTTTGGGGTGAGATTCTAGAAAACGTGCAAGCGCCATCCCGTTCGTATTGTGTCTTTCCATACGTAGGGCAAAGGTCTTCAAGCCTCTAATCAGAAGATATGCGGTGTTAGGATCCGTTATTCCTCCCAGAACGCCTTGAGATTCACGTAACGCAGCAATCATATTGGCATTACCCAACACCACTCCGGCTAGTAAATCATTGTGGCCGCCCAGGTATTTAGTGGCGCTATGCATAACGAGGTCAATGCCGTAGGTGATCGGATTCTGATTAAAAGGGGTCGCGAATGTGCTATCGATAACCGTTCGTAATCGGTGTTGTTTGGCAATGCTGACAATCTGTTGGAGATCGTTCACGTATAGATAAGGGTTGGTGGGCGACTCAGAAAATAGTAGGCGCGTATTAGGCTGTACGGCTGCTTCAATAGCTTCGGGTTGGCTGGGCGACACCACCGATGTCTCGATGCCTAGCTGTCTGAGAATGCCGCTACAAAACTGTCGCGTACGGCGGTAGCTATCAGACGTAATGATCAGGTGTTGACCGGAGCGAAGAACGGTTAACAATAATGACGTAATCGCGCACATGCCTGACGCATACAACAAGGCGTCTTCGGCATGTTCAAGTTCAGCTAATTTTTTTTCAGTTGCACGGATGGTTGGATTACCATAGCGTCCGTACTCTCCTTTTTCGATACGCCCTTCTTTAAAGTCCACCAGCTCTTGCGTGTTACGAAAAACGTATGTCGATGTTTGGTAAATCGGAACCGTAATTGCATCACCATGAAATCGCCGATGCTCACCACTGTGCACGGCTTGGGTACTGACACCCCCGATCGGCGTTGTTGCTTCAGACACGACGAAATCCTCCAGGCCACGAGACAAATTTGAACAGTGCGCGCTTGAGCAGTATCGAGCTATCGTGGTGATGTGTGCGTATGCAGGATAAGGTGTGCTTAGAAAACAGGGAATTTCTTGTGGCGTGCCACAGCTTTTTAGCACTTTTTTTTAAGTGGTTGCAATACGCGACAAATCAATCCACTCTCGACTACAGTAGCAAACAGCACGCCATGCGTCAAGGTATTTCCCGACAGCCGGCAGGGAGACGCCACAATACGCGCCTCCCGCCCCCACTAATTGGCTAAACGGTTATGGAATTACGGTAATTGAGCCGTTGCCAGCCTCGACCTCGCCAATCACAGCGGCTGTCACCTCGGCTTGTTGAAGTTCTTCAACTAACTCAGCTGCCTGGGTGGGCGGTAGCGAGATCAACAAACCGCCAGATGTTTGCGGGTCAAACAACACACGACCCATTTCTCGGGATATAGCGGAATCCAGTACAACTTGAGTGCCTGTATAATCGCGATTGCTCACATCACCTTTGGTTAAGTATCCACGCTTGGCAAAATCCAAAGCCTCGCCAAAAAGGGGGATGCTAGAAGCTTTAATTCGGAGATCAACTTGACTTCCCTTGGCCATCTCCCAAGCGTGGCCGAGTAGGCCGAAACCGGTGATATCAGTCGCCGCATGCGTCTCATATTTAACCATGCACTGGCCTGCGACATCATTCAACGTCCACATGCATTGCGCCACTCGCTCTCGTAATTCAACGGACCCCTTACGTCCTTTAAAAGCGGTAGAGAGGATACCCGTACCCAGCATTTTTGTAAGCACCAGGTGATCACCTGGCTGTGCATTGGAATTGGTGATAATGGCGTCGGGATGAATAACACCGGTAATTGCCATGCCATATTTTAATTCGTCATCCATCACCGTATGGCCGCCAACCACTGTCACCCCGGCTGCAGTGGCACGCTCTTGGCCGCCTTGTAGAATGAGCCCTAGTCCCTCTGGGTCAAGTTTCTCAGGATAGCAAGCAATATTCAGGGCGGTAAGCGGGCGCCCCCCCATCGCATAGACATCGCTGAGGGAATTGGCTGCTGCAATCCGGCCATAGGTGTAAGGATCGTCTACAATCGGGGTAAAAAAATCCACCGTTTGCACCAGCGCAATGTCATCTGTAAGCTTGAACACCCCGGCATCATCAGCGGTTGAGAAATCCACCAAAAAACGTGGATCGGTCTGCGGTGGGAGATTTGCCAATGCCTGTCCCAGCACCGTGGGACTCATCTTCGAGGCTCAACCAGCGGATGCAACTAACTGTGACAATCTCCACTTTTTTTCTTTGACGCGCATCTTCGTCTCCTTATGATTTTCGAAGGCACCTGATCAACGATTGCAACCTTTGAAGATGAAAAACGTGAAACGACATCAGGCGCAAACTCACCAGAGGTAACAAGTCTGTCCATGCCGGAGGTTATGACGTTTTACCGAACACCATGGGTTCAGACAGCTAATTTACTCGGTGTATTATATACCGTCTCACTTCGTACATCATCAGCCATTTGATTTCAATACTAAACAAGGGCAAGCTGACTTAGCCGCGGGCAACTTCTCGCCCTCCATTCCCTTTTCTTTAAACATGCTAATTTTTCTGCTCAAACATTGTACGGCAATTGTCGATAAGAAAAATCACTGTGTGACCTGATAAAGGCAAACCGTTCGAAAGGATGGGACGCAAAGCCACTGGCCTACGTGACCCCTATATGTCATAAGGTAGCAGGGCTACCGGGCGAACACCACGCCCTTCTTTGTCATCAACCAAGACGTAAAGGTGAGACCGGACTATTGACCATATTGATAAAGCTGTCTGAGTTCTTCAATCAGCTTTGTTACCGGTAATTGAGACAGAGCAAACCAGACATTTACATGAACAAGAAGGGCATCCTTATGACCGACACTTTGGAAGTTCAAATATCACTGTCAAACATTTGGGACTTTTTACGAACTCGCGTACTCGATAAAGACGTTGGTCCTTATCCGAAAGAACAGATTGTTATCGGTGTCGGCGTGTCCAAACGAAAACCAGGCAACGTGGTTGAAATCTCGAGGCTTGATGCCCTTGCCGCCTGCGTGGCTTGGAAAGCCTTTGTTGATGGCAATCGCAAAGCAATACAAGACCCACGCTTTGGTCATGTGGTTGAAATACTTGGCTATGTAGCGGGCCTCCGTTCAGGTTTAGAATTTGTCGAGGCATCACGATTTGGCGAATGGCTAGCCTATACAATTTCCGGCTGGAACGATGGACAAGATACGACGGGCAGCATACAACGTCTTGAACGAATTGCCAAGAAAGCTGCCTTTCGACCAGCCGTTAAAGCCGTTCTGCATGCCTTAGAAGGTGGGAAAGTATCCACGCGGGTCGAAAAAACATGTGCCGTATCTTAGCGCTCTAGCCAAAATCCTCAGAACCCAGAGCTACGGAAAAACCTCGTCCAACTGTTGGGGTTTTTGCGGAGTCCCGCATTAGGCTGAAACCAGTTTACACGGTTGCTATCGGCGTTGCTGGGGAGCCGACAGCAGCGGGAAGTCGTAGGGGCGGCGCCGTTAGCAAAAAACGCGACCGGTTGTTGGCGGATAACCACTCAGCAAGTTCGGTCAAGTACCAAAGTTCGCCAAGATGAATACCGAGTTTGAACAAACAGTGCTCATGTAACGGCAGAGCGGGGCCCCGCGCCTCAAGGCGTGGGTCAGCTCCAAGTGTTGATGAGCGTTCAACCGCCAGGTTGTCTGAGATTAGGGCCACTAAACCACA
>JAPULM010000046.1 GCA_027294925.1 bacterium | reverse complement strand
CTTCCCCAGCGCCCGAAAGATACGGACGGCTGGAGCGAGGAGGACCTGGCTAAGCTGGTCAGCCGCGATTGTTTGATCGGTGTGAGCTTCCCGAAGAGTGCGGCGTCGATGCAGGACTGACGGCGAATTCTTTCAGCTGCCCCCGCCCTACAGGCGGCAACGTTCTACTATCTGCTGGAGACGGAGCGGCTGGTGTCGCCAAAGCTGTGCAAGGAAATGAAACGGATGCTTGCCAGACCGGCGTTGCATCACAAGTTCGTCAGGGGGCTGGCAGCACGCCCGGGCTCCAAAATCTGTCGGAAATCCGGCTCCTGGAAGCAATGGCACGCAGACAGTGCCATCGTTGAGCGGGACGGCTATACGTATATCGCCGCGGGTCTGGCACATTATCCCGAGGGGGGAAGGTGGCTATCCCGGCTCATTGTGCCTCTAGACGACTTGATCGTTCGCCGTTAGGAGAGGACTGAGGACTGAGTCAAGACATGAGATGCAAGAATTATATTACAGCGCACGAGCACGCTACCCTATCCTGACGGTGGGCCTTGCCATGATGGCATTCATCATGGTTAAAACGTGCCGGGATGCCGTCTTTTTTGACCACGGCGGTCTCAGGCAATTGCCCTTGGCCTACGTGTGGATCGCCGTCGCTGCGGTGCCTGCCGCCCTTTTCCATCTCAAGGCCCTGGATCGCTGGGGGGCAAGAAAAACGCGGACAGCCCTGTTTTTCCTAGCCGCTATCGTGTTTTTGCCGTTTGTCCCCTATGCTGATGCAGAACACCGGGTGCTGATGACGGTGATGTTCATCATCGTGCCGACGATTTTCGCCGCTGTCTTGGCGAGCGTCTGGCTGCTGGCAAGCGATCTGTTAGACGGGGCCGGAGTTGATACCCTGCGGCGAGTCTATAGTCGAATCGGCGCTGCCTCCATGAGCGGCGGCATCGTGGGTGGACTCCTTGCCAAAGGCCTCTCCGTCTATCTATCCCCACGCTACTTGCTGGTCTTGGGCTCGTGCGTGCTGGTGGTCACAGGTCTTTTGGTGGCGAAGGCGCACCGCGAGCATCCTATCGAAAACGATTCTGAGCGGCAACCGCAACCAGAAGCAATGGCTGCTGACACCGATAACGGACATGCGGCCAGGCCATCAGCGCTGATGCGGCAGCGTTATGTCCAAGTCCTGATGGCCATCAGCGCCCTGGCAAGCATTGCGGCGTTATATATCGACTTTCAGTTTTACGCCGCGGTCACGCTATCAGGCCATAACAACGCCCAATTTTTTGCCAGCTTCTACATCATCCTCAATCTCGCTGCGCTGGTTATCCAACTGCTTGTCGCCCCACGTCTGCAAGCAAAAGTGGGCATCGATGGGGCGCTCATGTTGCTGCCAGGAGCGTTGCTGGGAGGATTGGGGTTGTTCGCCGTGTGGAGAATCGTGCAAGCCCAAACCATGCTCAGGGTGGTGGAAGGGGGGCTAAAATCCTCTATTCACCGCTCAATGTGGGAGCAAGTCTATTTGCCCATCAAACGCACCTTCAGGGATGTGGCCAAAGTGGTCGTGGATGGTGCGGTGCAACGCGTCGCAGAAGGCGTCGGCGCGTCGGTTCTGTTAATTTGGTTTGCGACGACGGAGACTTCTTTACAACAACTGAGCTTCACCTGGTTATCATGGATCATCGTCGTCAGCAGCATCCTGTGGCTCATGCTCACCCGCTATTTAGGCGCGCTTGGTTGCGCCGACCTGCAACCGTCCGAAGTGTTGATTCGCCTGCCAGATGGTTGACCGACGGTCAGCGTCCTCGGGAAGGGCAAACGCCGATAAACGCCGCTGAGAGCGGACGGTACCGAAGGTGGCTGAAGACAAGCGCTTACCTGTCATGCTCGGCAACGCCCGGCAAGAGACATTGATACTCGCGAATCACAAACCTGGCGTCTGGAAGCTGACAGCCAAATCCGTCCGGCGTGCCAGCGGCAACCAGAAGAAAGTGTTGACGCTGCTTGACGAACTCACCAAGCTGCACCGAGGACGGTTGGACGAGCTGATCGAACAGGTCAAAACCTGGGGCCACTATTATGGTACTGTCGCCTCTGAAACGCTCACCCTGCTCGAATTCCACAACCAGACCATTCTCGACGAGCTACGCCAACTGCCCGAGTTAGGCGAGCATCTGACGCTTTTTCCCGATACGGATCGCGCCTTGGCCATCGTCGCCAACGGTAAGCTGGCGGAGGTTCGGAAAACGCTGGCCCGTTTTGGTATCAACGTGAAGAAAGAGGTTGCACGCTAATATCTTCGGCAGAAGCTTGAAACAAGGCTGCGTGACCAATAAATAGGGCAGGCTCAGGCGAGGCTTAACCCATCGATACACATTTCGCGCCATTTAAATTTCTGCACCTTACCGCTGGCCGTCATCGGGTACGCTTTGACCGCCAGCACGACGCATCCACTGCGTAATCTCGCATGGCGCCGGCGGGCGATACATAGCCGTCGATGAGATCGGCCCGCAGTTTGTCCGGGTCGCGATCAGTGGCAGGGCCGAAGCCGCCCGATCCGGGCACCTCGAAGGTCACCAATGAATCGGCCGGGGCGTTAAAAGCCCCTTTGCTGTTGAGCACACGTTCCGTTCCATCCGGGTCGACGACAGAGATGCGCGCCGGGGCTCCAGCGCTGCCGCCCGCGAGACCAAATGGAGGCGATTTGGTGCGCTCGCAACAGACGGTTGCCAAGGCGTCGTTGCCGAGAATACGCCAGGTGCGACGCGCCCCGAGGCCACCCCGCTGGCGCCCGGCGCCGCCGCTGTCGGGAATGAGTTCATAGCGCTCCACGCGCACCGGAAAGCTCATCTCCAAGACCTCAATGGGGGTGTTCATGGTGTTGGAGATGCCACTTGCTACGGCGTTGATGCCATCTTTGCGGGGGCGTGCTCCAAAGCCACCCTTGATGGTCTCATAGCTCACGTAGCGTTCGCCATTGCGGTAGTCGACACCACCGAGGGTGAACACCGCCGAGGTGCCTTGTGAGCAGGCCATGACTTGCTCAGGCACGATCGCAGCCAGCGCCCCGAACACCATGTCACATACCCGATGGGAAATTTCATGGTTGGCGTACACCACCGGGGCCGGGAACTGCGCATTGACCACCGTGCCCTTGGCGGCGCGCACCTCTACCGGTCGCCAGGCGCCCGAGTTGGGCGGCACCACGCCGTTGGAGTCCAGCGACATTTTCAGCGCCGCAAACACACCGGAGGCAGTGACCGAAAGCGGCGCGTTCATCGGCCCGGGCACCTGCAGTGCGCTTCCCTCGAAATCGACGATGATGCGATCGCCACGTTTCTGCACCCGCAGGCAGATGGTAAAAGGTTCATCGTGGTCGGCGCCTGGCTCGATAATTCCGTCGCCGTCGCAGAAGTCCTCGAACCTGCCTTCTCCGTCGGGCAGCGCCGCAATCAGGCTGCGCATCATTGTCTCAGAATAATCCATCACCTCGGTCATGATGCCTTGCAACTTCTCAAACCCGTACTTACGGGCTAGGGTTTCCAGCCGTTCTACTGCACGCCGATTGGCGGCAACCTGGGCACGCATGTCGCCGCGCCGTTCCTGCGGCGTCCGCACGTTGGTGAAAATAATGTCCTCGACGTCGCGGTTCACCTTGCCGGACCGGTACAGGCGCACCGGGGGCAAGCGTAGGCCCTCGCCATAGATCTCGGTCACCGCGCCATAGCTACCGGGCGTCGCGCTGCCGATATCCGGCCAGTGCGCTCGCACACAGCAAAAGCCCAGTAGCGCCCCCTCGATGAAGGCCGGCGATACCACGTTGACGTCGGGCAGATGTGAACCGCCAAAGTAGGGGTCGTTATGGATAAACACGTCGCCTGGCACGATCTCATCGCCCCATGCCGCGATCACTGCCTTTACCGCATCGGGCATGGAGCCTAGATGGATGGGCAGATCGGGACCCTGGGCGACCATTTGCCCGTGCACGTCAAAGACGCCGCAGGAGTAGTCGCCGGCCACTTTGAGGATCGGGGAGTAGGCGGTTTTGGCCAGGACCACCTTCATTTCCTCGGCGATCGAATAGAGACTGTTTTTGACGACTTCAAACGTCGCCGGATCAGTGCTGATAACGGAGGTGACTAGGTGCATGATGCCGTATTCCTCTACTTGGCGTTGTGTTGCGCAACGGCTTGGGTGAGCCGGATGAATCCCCGCTCATCAACCGCAGCCGTCCAGGCCGGCGGCACTACCACGGTGGTATCCACCTCTTCGATGATCAGCGGACCGGCCGCCGTACCGCTTTTCTGCAACCCACTGCGGGTGCGCACCGGACAGGTTAGCATGCCGACGGCGGCAAACCATACCGGCCGCGCCGGCAAATCTTGCTCCGAGTCGGTCAGGCCGGCGACAAAGGGGATGACGGGCAGATGGCCGGTTGCGGTCAGTCGGAGGTTGACGATTTGTACGGCCTCGTCGGGATTCTCGTGCCCATACACCTGGCGGTGGCGGGCGTGAAAGGTGGTCGCCAGTTGTTCGAGCGAGGCGGCGGTGAGCGGCCCATCAGCAAAGGTCACGTTGAGCTCGTAGGCTTGTTTGACGTAGCGACAGTCTGCCGAACGGGTGAGTTCGCGTTGTGCCTCGGCGATACCGGATGCTGCGAGCATGGTGAGCCCAGCCTGTTCCATCTCGTCAAATAAATCACTCATCGACTTGTGGTTCGCCGCCGCGATGGTCGAATAATAGGTGCGCGAATAGTCGCGCCGCAAGTCGGTGGTCACCAGGCCGAGGGCGGAAAACCCCCCGGGTATGGGCGGAATGATAACCTCGCGGATGTCAAGCGCTTCGGCCAACGCAGCGGCGTGCACCGGGCCAGCCCCGCCAAAGGCGACCAGACTGAACTCGCGGGCATCGTAGCCGCGTTCTATGGAGACGATGCGTAAGGCATCCGCCATGCTGTGATTGACGACTTCAACGATACCGGCCGCCGCGGCTTGCACGTCCAGGCTCAAGGGATTGGCAAGGTGCGTCTTAATTGCTGCCACAGCAGCAGCCCGATTGATGGCCAGGCGGCCACCGAGTAGATATGACGGGTTGAGGTAACCCAGCACCACATCGGCATCGGTGACAGTGGGCCGCGTGCCGCCCTGATCGTAACATACGGGCCCGGGAGCGGCGCCGGCACTTTCGGGTCCCACGCGCAGGGCGCCGCCGGGGTCGATCCACGCAATACTGCCGCCGCCGGCACTCACCTCCGCCAGGTCGACCACCGGCACCCGAATGGGGTGACCGGTGCCGTGTAACCAGCGGCTCACATTACCCTGGCCACCCACTTCGTACTCAGAGGTCGTCTCCACCTCACCATTCTCGATCAGACTGGCCTTGGCCGTGGTGCCGCCCATATCGAAGGAGATGAGGTTGCCGTTGCCGATCTGCTTGCCGAGATGTGCTGCTGCAATGACGCCCGCGGCCGGCCCCGATTCAACGGCCATGACGGGCATCTTGAGACCCTCCTCGACGCTGAATACACCACCGCTTGATCCCATGACGTAGAGACTGGGGAATCCGAGGTCGCCGATCGCCTTTTCCAGACGGCGTAGATAGGAGGCAAGAATAGGCCCTACGTAGGCACAGACCGCAGTAGTGCTTAAGCGTTCGAATTCTCGGATCTCAGGTAACACCTCGCTCGACAGGAAGACGGGCTTGTCTGGAAAGGCCGCTCGTAGCCGAACTCCGATTTCTGCTTCGTGTACGTCGTTTAAAAAGGCGAACAGCAGACAAACTGCCACCGCCTCGACATCGAGACGGTGGATTGTTTCGATCAGGTGGTCGATGTCCGATGGTTTGAGAGCACTAACCACCTGCCCCTGGGCATCGATGCGTTCATCTACCTCTAAACGGCAATGCCGTGGCACCAGAACGGCTGGCGCATCTTGATTGAGATCGTACAGATCTGCCCGTGCGGATCGACGCAGCTCCAACAAATCGCGAAATCCGCTCGTGCACACCAATGCCGTCCGCGCCCCCTTTGCCTCGAGCAGGGCATTGGTCACCACCGTGGTGGCATGCGAGACAAAGGCGACCTCGGCAGGTACCACCCCCTGCTCATTGATCGCCTGCTGTAACCCTTCCATGACGCCAGCCGCAAAGTCGTGGGGTGTTGTCGAGACCTTGGCTATCCCGGTGTGTCCGGTTGCCTCGTCGATGACTGCCACATCGGTAAATGTGCCGCCGATGTCGACACCTACTCGCCATGCCATAATTACGTTCTTCCTTTTCGAGACTGACCCAAAGATCGATCAAACTCAGATGCCATAGGGTATCATTTTACAGCTGACGATAAAACACCCTTAAATTACCGGCCATTTGGGCGGGAACGACACGCCGGTGCGCTTTAGCATGCCCTCGCCGAGTTCCTGCACTTTTTGGATCAGCTGCCACTCGTCGACGTATTGCGGGGTGTGGTTCTCAACCACGACGCGCCCATCTACAATCACCGTATGTACACTTCTACCGTCGGCGCTGTAGACAAGATTGTTGATGGGGTTGAACAGCGTACGCCATTCCGGGCGCTTGGTGTCGAATAGCACCAGGTCTGCCTTCTTGCCGACCTCTATGGAGCCGATCTGGTCGCCGAGACCGAGCGCCATAGCGCCTTTGATCGTTGCCATTTCGACTGCGGTTTCGGGCGGTATCATCTTGTTCGAACGGCGTGCGTCTTTGTAGAAAACGGACACCAGGTACATCGAGCGCATCGTCTCGATAAGGTTCGAGTTGTTACCCGCATCGGTGGCGAGCCCTACGCACACGCCGGCCTCAAGCATCTCAGGCAACTTTCCTCTGGCGTGCAGACCGACGCCCTGCTTCAGCGCGTTGGTGAGGGCCATGACGGCCTTCGATTCGGTTCGTGCCATCGCGGCTATCTCGGCCTCGTCTACGCCGATAACGTGGGCGAGCACCACATTCGGGCCTAGCACGCCGATGTCTTCGAGGTACTCGACAGGGCGCATGCCGTATTTTTCTTGATGCAGGTCGATCGACGCCTGGTCGTTGCTTTGGTGCAGCGTCATACTAACGCCGTAGGCGTCTGCGAGACGCTTCGCTTGCACCAACAGGTCTCGGGTGGCGTAGTCGGCGGCAAACGGCATGGCCCACGCCTGCACGCGACCATCGAGCCGACCGTTGAAGGTCTCGATCGTCTTCTGCATGATGTTGACGGCCGCTGCGGTCTCGTATACCGGCACGTTAACGGGATTTGGCAGGTCAGTGTTGTGGGCGCCCACGATGATACGGCAGCCCGCCTGCTCGTACACCTCCATACAGGCGTCGAGGAATTTGGTGCTGCCCGGATCGACGAATGTCGTCGTACCGTACTTTAAAAGCTCGGTGATGCCGAGGAGCGACGTGTGGTACTCCTCCTCTTCTGTCATGGCTGCTTGCAGCTTGAAGACGTTCGGTAGGTAGTCGGCCCCAAGGTCGTCGGGGAAGATGCCCCGCGTCGCGTGCGCGTAACTGACGTGCAGGTGGCCGTTGATGAATCCGGGCGTGACGACCATCTCCGTCGCGTCGATCACGCGGTCGGCGTGTACGGAGGTAAGCGCCGCCGTTTTGCCGACGTGTGTGATGCGCTGGCCGTCGGTAACGATAGTGCCGTCGCGAATCATGCGCCGCTCGGGATCGACGGTGATGAGAAAACGTGCGTTGTCGATCTTCAGTGATTCGTTTGTCATTTGAAAAATCTCCTGATTGGTGATCGCCGTTGCTCACAGCGGGCGGCGATCAATATATCGCCATGTGTCGACGCCCCTCTAATTTATGCCAGACGATTCTGATGGACAGAGAGAGAAAAATGCGTTAGTAGTTTCTACCCACCTGTTCCTTTCAAAAAACATGTTCGTAGGAGAAAACCTGATGGCCGCTGCACCGCTTTCTGATATCTACAACTTTCTGTCGCTTGCCGACGATCTCGGCACCGCCGGTCAGCCCACCGCCGAGCAATTGCAGGCGGTTAAAGACACCGGCTATGAGGTGGTGATTAACCTGGCGATGGGGAATACGCCGCGCGATTTGCCCAACGAAGCCGAACTGCTGGCCGAGAAGGGATTGGACTACGTCCATATCCCGGTGCAATGGGAAGCGCCGACGGCTGAAAATCTGTCGCAGTTCTTCGACGCGATGGACGCCAACCAGGGCAAGAAATGCTTTGTTCACTGCATTGCCAATATGCGCGTGTCTGCCTTTGTCTTTCTCTACCGGGTGCTCCGGCAGGGCGCCCCACGGGCGGCAGCCGAGACTACTATGAAGCAACTTTTGCAACCCAATGCGACCTGGCAGACATTTATTGACAATGCCTTGGCCGGGAAGCAAGACTGAGCGGTTTGCTGCAAGGCCACGTTCCCTTTTGTAGGGGCTATCCTGTCATGTGAAAGTTGCCAACTTCTGCTTGATGAACATGGGGCTCCAGCCGCAATTGGCGTAAAATTTTCGGTAAGCCATAAGTCATTTTGAGTCAATGACTTCGAGTGGTCTAAAAACTGCTCCAACTTCCTATTCTCTGCTTAGGCGGCATG
>JAPULM010000459.1 GCA_027294925.1 bacterium | reverse complement strand
GGTACCCGCTTCTTACCGGAGGCCAGTCAGGTGGAGACGTTAGGATTGAAAAATCGTTACTATCCGACGGGTTTTCGATCTCAACTGATCAGCCCGTTTATCAAAGGCATGGAGCAGGGATAAACAGTGAGCCGTTTAGTTGACCACCTGCTGAATGCCGCCATCCGTCTCAAGATGTACGGCATCAGGCAGTCCGCCTGGCCACGATTGATGCGTCAAACGCATACGCCGCAGGCGGTTCAGAATAAACTACTGCAGCAGATTGTGGCCAACAACCAGCGTACCACCTTTGGTCGACAGCACCGATTTGATGCCGTGTATACCTACGCGGCGTTTTGTCAGGCGGTGCCCATCCAGACCTATGAAGATTTACGCCCCTACATCGAGGCACAAGAGCAGAATAAAAATCCGGTTTTGTATCACCAACAACCCGTGATGTATGCCCAGACCAGCGGCACTACCGGGGAGCCCAAATATATCCCTATCCTGAAGCGCACCATGACGCAGCACCGCAGGAGTCAGGCGCTATCTGCTTACGCACAATACCAGTGCCTACCCGGCATTTACCAGGGAAAGATTCTGGCCATTGTTATTCCGGCAATCGAAGGGCATTTAGCGACTGGAACGCCATACGGCTCCATGTCCGGCATCATACACAACGCCATGCCTGGGCTGATCAAGCACAAATTCGTGGTGCCCAGCGAGGTATTTGAAATTGAAGATTACGAACTTAAATATCGCTTGATCGCCGGTTTTGGCATGGCCGAGCCCAATATTACCACCCTGGCCAGCGCCAATCCTTCGACCCTCTTGAAGCTGTTGGCTGTGATACAGGCCAATGCCGATCGTTTGCTTAACTTCATCGCCACCGGAGATGTGCAGCAATTGGGCATTTTACCTGGCAACATTGCGCAACGCTTACAGCGTCATGTCAGGCCGAATCACACCCGGGCAAGCGCGCTACAAGAGATAATGAACACCCATCAATCGTTGAGCTTCGGGTTAATCTGGCCTCGCCTGCAAGCGGTGGTGACATGGACTGGTGGCAATTGCAGCACGTTGCTGCCCAGATTAACCGCCTGTTTGCCGCCTGGCGCCCGTATGGTGGAGATGGGGTATCTTTCCAGTGAATTCCGTGGCAGCATCAATGTCGATATTGTGAACAACCGCTGTATTCCTACCTTGCATGAAAACTTCTTTGAATTTGTTGAGCGACAGGCTTGGGACAATGGCGACAGGCAGACGCTGAGGTTGGAGGAAGTCAAACAAGGGGAGCAATATTATGTCATTATCACCACGCAGGATGGGCTCTATCGTTACGCGATGAATGATATCATCGAGGTGAGCGGGCGCTTTCATAACACCCCGACCATCACATTTGTTCAAAAAGGCAAGGGGGTTACCAATTTAACCGGTGAGAAGTTGTATGAAAGCCAGCTCGTTCAGGCCATGCAGGGTATACAGGCCGAGCTTAACACTGACCTGCCATTCTTTATGCTGCTGGCTTGCCCGGAAACCTTACAATATTTCTTGTTCATTGAGCTGCCGCCCACCCACGCCGGCATCGGCGAGATGCTGGAGCGCCGCCTAGCTGGGCTCAATGTCGAGTTTGACGCCAAACGCAAAAGCGGCCGTCTGCTACCGCTGCAGGTGGTCTATGTGAAGCCGGGAACGGAAGACGCCTATAAGCGCTATTGTATCGAAAACGGTCAGCGCGAGGGGCAATTTAAATTATTGCGTTTACAATATGCTGATACATTCGCCTTTGATTTCACCCCCTTCCGGTACGATTAACATGAAGATCGCCGCGCTCACCATAGGTCAGTACCAAATGCCCTTTCGCGTGACGTTTGCGCACGCTGCCGCCAGCCGCTCGCAGGCCGACAGTGTCCTCGTCAGAGCGACCTCAGACAGCCGTCAAAGCGGCTATGGGGAAGGCTGTCCGCGCCCTTATGTGACTGGCGAGAGCGTTGACAGTGCGATGGCTTTTTTTGCCCAACACCGAGCTGCCTTGCAAGCCATTGCCGATCTGCAACAGTTGCAGGCCTGGGTTGAGCGGCATGAGGCCGCCATTGACGCCAATCCGGCCGCCTGGTGCGCCATTGAACTGGCGCTGCTTGATCTGCTTGGCAGAGAGCATGGACAGTCTGTCGAAGCCCTGCTCGCACTGCCCGAATTGCATGGCAGCTTCCGCTATTCAGCCGTTTTGGGGGTCAGCAAGCCGGAGACCTTTGCGCAACAGTTCGCCCACTATGTGCAGCTCGGATTTCGTGATTTCAAAGTAAAGGTGGGGGGGGATTTGGCGCAAGATCGGGCTAATATCGCTCTGTTTAAGACGCTCCATAGCCAGGTTAGCGTACGACTGGATGCCAATAATCTGTGGCAGCACGCCCAACAAGGCATCGACTACATTAACGCGCTGGACTTTCCTTTTGCTGCCATCGAGGAAGCTTTGCAAGTGCGGGATTATCAAGGTTACCGTGACATGTTTGAGGCGCTTGGCATGCCGATTATTGTGGACGAGAGTTTTACTTGCGCCAGACAGTTTGCCGATCTCAAAGCATCACCTCAAAGTTGGATTATCAACCTACGAGTTTCCAAAATGGGCGGCATTTTGCGTTCTTTGTCGATCGCTGAACAGGCCCGAGCTTTTGCTATCCCGATCATCATCGGGGCTCAGGTTGGCGAAACCAGCATCCTGACGCGAGCCGCGTTGACGGTGGCCAATGCCCACCGTGATATCCTACTGGCTCAGGAAGGTGCATTTGGCACCCATTTGCTGCAGAATGATCTCACCGACCCGCCTCTGATGTTTGGTGCACAGGGCATTTTAGAGATAGATGCTGGTCTATTGAAAGAAAACGGCTTCGGGCTTCGGGTTATAGAGCAGGGGGTGATAAAGCCCTGAGCATGAAGAGTTGAGTAGCGCAGCGCATGTCAGGCCGATTTAATTTTTAACTTGCATGGTGCGGGTAGGGATTTATACTTCAAGCCATCAGGTTGTCTGTGCCCCGCTTGTGGCTTGAGGTGCACCGTCTAAGCTTTTATCTGGGAGCTCGATTATGATTGGTTTTGGTCTCGCATCATCGCACGCTCCGGCAATGTTTGAGCCTAAACAAAGATGGCCTACGGTGTATAACGCCATCCCGG
>JAPULM010000458.1 GCA_027294925.1 bacterium | reverse complement strand
TCTGCTCAACAGTACCAGGGCTCATTGAGATAAGGAATCGGACCACGGGGTGTGACAACCATCGCTTGCGGCACGGGCGGTATGATGCGTCCCGCCGCTTGGTGGGCGGCTGCCCATAGACGGGTAAACAGGTCGCGCCGCTCGGCACCCTCGGCCTCACCACTCTGCACCAGTTGCAGGACATCGTCGCACAATCGGTCGACCCGCAAATCAGCATGCCGCCACCGATAGATCAGGGCACTATCATCAAATCCCTCAATGACAGCGTGAATATCCGCTAGCTCCAATAGTTTAGAACCGGCTGGAATGAGAAGGCGCATGGCCAATTGGATGGGGGCAACGTGCTCGACCAATCCTTGCTCGGCTAGCACGGTGAGCAGCTCGAGGTAGTACGCCAGCGTTGTCCACGGGGTAAAGGCGACAAAGGTGGGATTGAGGGGGATATCCATGCTGCGGCACAGCGCCAGGGCCTCTAAAAAGTCTTGGCATGTGTGTCCCTTGTCAAGGCGCTGCAAGATATCATCCTGCACCGCCTCCACTGCGCTGGTAATCAGTATGCAGCCGGTGTCACGCAAGGTCGGCAAATGCTCAGCATAGCGCAACAAATGTTCGATTTTAATCGTGACGTCATAGGTCAGGCCGGGGAATGCGTGCTGCAAGGCCTGCACGAGTGGTAGGGCGTGCCCAGGACCATTAAAAAAATCCGGGTCGCCAAATGTTATATGCTCGGCGCCGGACTCAACTTGTTGCCGGATGTCCTGCAATACCACGTCGCGCTGCACAATGCGAAAACGGCCGTTGTAGACCGGTACAATGGGACAGTGCCGACAGACATGCTTGCAGCCACGGCTGGCTTCCGTATAGCCCACCACACGGAGCTCATCGCCAAGCACCAATCGTGCATAGCGGTCCAGGGGAGGCAAGCCTTGCCGGTCCGGTGTCAAAAACTGCTGCCGCTCAAGCGATACCAGCGGTTCGGGTTGCGTCATCGGCTGTGGCTGGGCGCTCTGCAAACGGCCAACCAAATGCACCAGGCCGGTCTCGAACTCGCCGCCCAGGAGGGTATCGACGCCAAGGCCACGCAGATAGGCTTCGTTCATGGGTGCATACAGACCGTAGCAACACAAATGCGCTGTTGGATTCAGCGCTTTTACCCGTTGCACCACAGGCGCGGCAATGCGGGTGGCGGTGTGCATCGGCACGTAGAACGCCACCAGATCAGCTGCGATAACATCCGCTTCATAGAGCGGCCCCTGGGATAGGTCCTGACAATCGACCGTAGCACCGGCTCGCCGCAACCAGGCGGCCGGTGAGGCGAGACCAAACGGCTGGCGCCCGATCTCATAGGTGGAAATCAGAACCACACGCATAGCGGCTCACTCCTTGTCAGTCGGTGGCACATAGCCGGAAGGCGGTTCGGCACCCCCACCAAAGAAAAAGGCTTCCATCTGCTCCCGAATGAAGGCGTCGGTCTGGGGGTCCATCAGGTCAAGACGGTGCTCATTCATCAACATGGTCAGATGCCCCTTCCACTGTTCCCAGGCTTCCCACGAGACCTTGTCGTAGATGCGCTGGCGTAGCGCTTTGCCGCCAATCGCTTCAACCATATCCAGCGCTACCTCGCCCTGCAACTCGGTTGCGTCAATGCCAGGCGCTTCTTTCTGCAATATTGTACAGAAAACCGTACGGGGTGCCATAAATCAATTCCTCAGCTTGGCTTTTGGTGTATTGCCCTCACTATACCACATAACCATACGCCACAACATGGTCAGAGGGCCATGCAATTCTTTATGCTCCCTTGGGGCGAAAGGGAAAATGGCCGCTGCATGGCCATCAGACGGATGACGCCGACTGCCAAGGTAGATGATCAAGATCGGCGTTGCCGCCGGACAGAATAACACCAACGCGCAGGCCAGACAAATCAATGTGCTTTTCCAGCAGCGCAGCGACGGGAACAGCAGCCGACGGCTCAATAACAATCTTCATACGTTCCCACACATGCCGCATGGCTTCAATGATGGCGGCTTCGCTCACTGTCACAATCTGCTCCACATGACGCCGAATGATTGCAAAGGTGAGGTCACCAAGCGATGTCCGCAGGCCATCGGCAATGGTCTGCGGATTAAGCGACGGTTGAATCTGCCCACTGTGCAGCGACCGGTAGGCGTCATCGGCACCGGCCGGTTCGGCCGCGATCACCCGTGTGGTGGGCGATAGCGCCGCCACCGTCAAGGCCGTACCGCTAATCAGGCCACCGCCGCCAACCGGCGCCATGACCACATCAAGTCTTGCAATATCCTCACAAAGCTCCAAGGCAGCCGTTCCTTGTCCAGCAATTACCCGTGTGTCGTTATAGGGCGGAATAAAGTTGGCGCCGGTTTCCTGCGCCACATCAGTTAGGGTAGACTCACGCGCCGCTTGTGTCGGTTCACAAAACACAATACTGCCGCCATACCCGGCTACGGCAGCCTGCTTAATGGCTGGCGCATTGGTCGGCATGACGATATGGGCTGGGATATCACGCAAGCGCGCTGCCAGCGCCAGTGCAGCACCGTGATTGCCCGAGGAATGGGTGGCGACGCCTCGCCGGGCTTCCTCATCGGAAAGCGAGAAGACAGCGTTGCAAGCGCCACGGAACTTGAAGGCCCCTGCTTTCTGAAAGTTTTCGCACTTAAAAAAAAGAGTGGCACTCAACATCTCGTTCAAACTGTTACAGGTGAAGACCGGCGTACGATGGGCATACGGCTTGATGCGCTCAGCGGCTTGTTGAACATCGGCAAAGGTCGGACAAGACGTCATGATAAAGCTCCATATGGCGTAGTAAAACCCTCCTGATTCTTCTCAAGGCTCATACAGCAGGCGCCTTGCCGGCCGGCTCTCACCCCTAACGCTTTTATTTCGGCAAACCCAGCTGACGCTCGCCAATAATGTTCTTCTGGATTTCGTTCGTACCGCCAGCAATCCCATAGCGCCGCGAGAAAAGGGTAAGAAAAGTCCAGTGGCCATCCTCGATCGCATGTGGACTGCCCTCGGCAAGCTGCCCATAGGGTCCTAACATGCCTTCGGCAACCTGCACCGCCTGCATATAGATATTGGCAAACGACAATTTCTGAATCGATCCTTCGGGGCCGGGCGGCTCGCCACGCAGCTGTTTGGTCAACGCCCGCAAAGTGGTAAGGCGCAGAATTTCGGTATCAATATGGAGCTGTGCGAGACGCTGCCGCAGTACCGCATCACCCCCTGTCCCACGCCGCCGCGCCAGTTCCTGCACGTCCTGCACGACACGATATAAACGCATAAACTGACGGATGCCGCCGCGTTCATGACTCAGGGTGGAAATGGCCACCCGCCATCCCTCGTTAAGGGTACCGAGCAAATTCTGCTTAGGCACTCGCACCTGCTCGAAGAAGACTTGATTAAACTCCGCGTCACCGCTCATCTGGTCCAGCGGTCGGATTGAGATACCCGGACTTTTCATATCGACCAACAAACAACTAATGCCTCGGTGTTTTGGCGCCTCGGGGTCCGTGCGCACCAGCAAAATACAGCGGTCTGCATTATGCGCATTGCTGGTCCAGATCTTCGAGCCATTAACCACAAAGTCGTCGCCATCCTCGACCGCCCGCGTTGACAACGATGCCAGGTCGCTGCCGGAGCCAGGCTCTGAAAAACCCTGACACCAGATCTCGTCAGCGGCAAGAATTTTAGACAAATGCGCTGTCTTTTGGGCTTCAGTCCCATAGTGCATCAACATCGGCCCCACCATGTTAATGCCAATCCCATTAACCCCCGGCGGCGCACTGAGGCGCATGCTCTCCTCGGTAAAGATCACCTGTTCCATCATCGTCGCGCCGCGTCCGCCATATGCTTCTGGCCAGTTGAGACCCACCCAACCGCCGGCATGCATGCGTTTGTGCCAAGCCATACTGGCGGGGCTACTCGGATGCTGAACGAACTCGTCTTTGTCGTCGCCCCAGGTCTGCCGGTGTTGCTTGAGATCGGTTTCCAGCCAAGCGCGCAATGCTTGCCGAAAGGCTTCCTCTTCCGGGGTATAAGAAAAATCCACTGTTCGGTATCTCCTCAGTATGTTCACTCTGCTGCCAACCTCATATTGACACATGCAATGAAAAGACTACAATAGTGGCCCATACAATACCTGTTGTTCCTCATATCTCCAACAGAGCCGGCATTTCGATTGTGGGGCATCAGGATAAGGAGTGGTGCATGCACCGTACGACAAAAATTTTAATACTTTTAGTTAGTCTTCTGATTGTTGCCTTTTTACTTTTCACCTACCTCCCCACGTCGCGCTCTCAAAATACGGCTGCCGTCTCCAAACGCAAATCCGGCAAACCGACTCCCATTTATACGACAACGGTTCAACGCGGCACCATTCAACATACCACCTTCGCCACCGGCGACATTCTTGCCGCCGCTCGTATCGACGTTTTTTCCAAAGTTGAAGGACGTCTACAAACCCTCCTGGTTGAGCAGGGAGATACTGTTCAAGCCGGTCAAATCATTGCCCAAATTACCGACACCGAATTGAAAGCCGGTTTTGAGCGAAGCACCGCCGAACTCGATGCCCTGCGTGCCGAATGGGCGCAGATGCAAGCCGGCGCCCGGCCGGAGGAGATTGCGCAGGCGGTCGATCTCGAACAACAAAGCGGCGCCGAAAAAACCAATGCGGAACGGTTACAGAAACGCACCCACGCTCTGGTACAACGCGGTTTGCGTTCCACCCAAGATCTGGAAGACGCCAACCTGCGCATCACACGCACCCAGGCCGCCCATAGCATTGCGGCAAAACGGTTGCAACTGCTAAGAGCTGGCGCCCGTATCGAAGACCGGCAAGCCCTGCAGGCCCACCTGCGGGCGGCCCAAGCAGCGCGACGTCTGGCCAAAGCCGAACTGCAAAATGCCGTCATCACAGCACCGATTACCGGCATTGTCAGCCATCGGCATGTCGACCCCGGCACTTATATCACCGATCGTACGACTCTGGTTACTATTGTGGACATGACAACGGTGAAAATCAAGATACCGATTAGCGAACGTGACCTCGGACACATACAGCCGGGCCTCAGCGCCCAGATACGGGTGGACGCCTATCCGCAAACCGTGTTTAAGGGCATCGTGCGGCGCATCAGTCCAACCGTCGACCCCCGCAGCCGTAGCGGTGAGGTGGAAATTGTTTCGCCCAATACTGACGCCCGCCTAAAGCCGGGCATGTTCGCCAAGGTCACGCTCATTCTGGAAGAACGCCACGATGTGCTACTCGTGCCGCTCCAGGCGCTTTCCGTGCAAGGCAAAGAAACCGCTGTATTCGTGGTGCAAGACGGCAAAGCACACCGCCGTCCGGTCAGCACGGGTCTGCAAAATAGGTTGCAGGTCGAAATCTTCGATATACCAGCAGGCGCCACCATTGTGCTGGCTGGGCATCAAAAACTCAAGGACAAAGCATCCGTTAAAATCGTCAAGCCTAGGCCTAAGGAGGGATCATGAACCTCTCCGCTCTTGCGGTCCGCCGTCCGGTCACCACCGGCATGTTTTTCCTCGCCATCCTCGTGTTAGGCCTTATTTCACTCTCGCGTCTTGCCGTTGATCAACTGCCGGACGTCATCCGCCCATCGGTTTCGGTTTCCACTATCTACGAGGGCGCAGCGCCCGAAATCGTCGAACGCTTGGTGACCGATCCGATCGAAAAAACGCTAGCTACCATCAACAATGTTAGAACCATTCGTTCATCCTCCAGTGAGGATAGCTCAAGAGTCACAGTCGACTTTAACTGGGGTACCAACATCGATCTGGCCGCACTCGATGTACGGGAAAAAATCAACGACATCCTACGTAAGCTGCCGGAAGAGATCGAACCACCCCGCATTCGC
>JAPULM010000457.1 GCA_027294925.1 bacterium | reverse complement strand
ACCAGCACTTTGCCATCGAGGTCAGTTGCCAACTGGTGGACCTCGATGAGTTCCTCCTTGAGCACCTCAAGAGACGCATCATCCAGGTTGAACTGCATCGTCAAAGCCCGATAGGATGCCCGCCCTCGGTTTTGCAGGAGGTCGATAACCTGGTCGAGTACTTCGTAGAAGTCCATGATCGCTCCTTCGTCATCCCACTGGCTGCGGATGTACACACCTATGACGTGATCCATCACAGTAGACTTCAGGATGTGATGTCAGGAACATCAGACTACTGTGGTAAAATTGGGCCAACTGCGCCGATCTTAGGCGTGGCTTCTCAACCAAATGGCGATTATAAGAACTCACCATCTCGAGCCACCACACGGCCTGCTTTGACCACGAGGGACCGCGTGGGTCGGCTGACCACAGCCTCTGCGAGCGTCTCTGAGGGAACGCAGAAGAAGTTTGCATGGCAACCGACGGCCAGTCCGTATCCCTCAAGATTGAGCGCCTGAGCACCGGCCGTACTCGCGGTGTCGAAAGCAATCGCCAGGTCTTCATCGGTACGAAAGCCCGCCCGCCAGGCCAGCAACATGGCGCGTTCTAGCATGTCGCCATTGCCGAAGGGCGACCAGGTATCGCGCACGTTGTCGTTACCGGCGAACACCGTGATACCACGATCTCGCAGCCGTTTCAGCGGCGGTAGCGGTGCATTGCCGCCACCGTGGGTGACCAGCATCATGCCGCTCTGGGCCATTAGATCGGCGACGCGCTCCAGATCGTCCTCGGTGGCTGCGCCGAGACTAAAGCCATGGCTCACCGTGACCCCGCCTGTAATGCCATAGGCGCTGACACGCTCGGCCATGGCTGTAATCTCGATAAGGCCATTCGGGTCGGCGGCGTGAATATGCGCGTCAATGCCAACGCCTCGACGTTCGGCAATCTTGAATAGCGTGTCGAGTTGACCGTCGAGGTCGTCGTCCAAGGTAAGCGGATCGATACCGCCGAGCAGATCGGCACCTTCCTGGAGGGCGGTCTCCAGCAGCTTTGCCGTCCCTGGACAGCGCATCACACCACTCTGGGGAAAGGCGACGATTTGCATGTCCACTATGTCCTTGAAGGCCTCCTTTGCCGCCACAATACCGTGCAGATTCGCCAGTCCGATCTCCGGGTCGATGTCCACATGGGTGCGGATGGCGGTGGTGCCCAGGGCCACGCATTGACGCAGGAGGTTCGAGGCGCGTTGTTCCACGCACAATGGAAATCCTGAGCGTAACCGTTTCTCCGTCTCAATGCGGCTGAGCCGCTCCGGCCCGGCAGGGTGCGGCATCCAGGGCAAACCGCTGAGGGTTTTGTCCAGATGCACGTGGCCGTCCACCAGCCCGGGTAACGCCAGGGCGCCCTGGCCGTCAACCACATCAGTATCGGGTTGCTGCGCCGCCAGGCTAGACCCAATAGCGGCAATGATTCCGTCCGTAACGAGGATGTCACTGGCAATTCCATCCGGCATCCGAAGATTACGAAAGATGACCTTCATCGCTTCCTCTCCATTTATCGAGCCGTATCTATGCAACCGCTCAAGGACTTCCGCCCGACTGAGCTAGACGTCCGTATCAGTCACGTGGGTTTCCTTCTGGCTCAGCGTGATACGGCTCAAGCGGCGGCCCGGGTGATGCAGTCGGCAACCAGGCGGGCGATGGTCTCAGGCTGTTCAAGCATGGGCAAATGGCCACATTGTGGAATGAGTGTCAGCTGCGCACCAGGAATGCCCTCTGCGAGCTGGCGGCTATTTTCGGGTGGTACCATGCCATCGTCCTCGCCGCAGAGCACCAGCGTGGGGCATTGTATCTCGTGCAGTCGGGCATAACTCGACCACTCGGCGATTGAGCGCTGCTGGTTGACTACGGCAAAGCGACGCGGCGGTGCTTCCAGATCGGTTGATAGACAGTAATGAAACGCCTCAGGGTCGCGCTCTCGCCAGCCCGGGGCGGCCATCGCGATGTTCTGAGTGGCAAAAATGTCTTCTCGGCGCATGTCGGGGGTAAAGTTCATGGCCTTTTCCACCTCGGGTGTGTAGCCCACGCGTTGCGGCCCAAAATGGGTCGTGCCACACAGAACCAGACTCTGCACCCGCTGCGGTCGGCTGAGGGCAAATTCCTGCGCTAGGGCACCGCCTCGTGAACGGCCATAGAGGTGTGCGGTGTCGAGACCTACGGCATCCAGAACCGCCTCGATGTCCTGCATCTCATCGTCAATGGTGAACGGTTCGTCCCGACGCTCGCTGGCGCCAAAACCTCGGCAGTCGAAGGTGACGACGAATAGCCGTTCGGCCAGTAAATCAGGCAAGCGGCCCCAATGAGCCAGGCGGTGGGATAGGCCCAGAATCATCAGAAGCGGTGGCGCGGTGCGCTGGCCGCGCGTTTCATAAAAAATCTCCCAGCCACTTTTCGCGCTGCTTGGCATAGTATTTTCTCCCTGGTACAGCCGGGCAGCTGTCCCTCAGCAATCCGCGTTTAGCCAGCAGACGGCGGTCCTTCGTGCGGCATGCCCTTGATGTCCACCGGCAGGTAATAATGCTTCTCTCCGAGCTCTTTGACCCGCGCCCAGAAGTCCGGCCCGGCGGCCAGACCCGTCTCATTCGGTTCGGCGATCTGCCGCCAGATGTTCCAGGAATCCGGGTGTAGACGGCTGGCCTCTTGGAGGCAGACACTTGCCTCATCTTCGCGACCCAGGCGTAGCAGATACTGACCGAGACGAAAATGGGCATGGGCGGCAGCAATGTTGTCGCTCACTGGAGGCAGATGAGCCAGCGCCTGCTCTCGATCACATACGTGCTCGCTGTCGACTCCTTTTTCAACCCAGTCGCGCACAGCATTGACGTAGGTGCCCTTGGCGTTGGCCACCGTCGCTGCTACATCGTCCGGAATCGTGCGTGTCGCCAGGTCCATCGCACGAAAGCCTTCAAAGGCGCCGGCATTTTCGATCGGCCGGACGATTCTGCCGTTTTCGTCAATCCACACCGCCTGCGGCACGTTAACCATGTTGTAGAGATCGGCGAGTCGATGCTCACGGTCAATGAGAGCAGGATAGGTCGGGTTGACTGCCTCGATCCAGGGACGGGCGGCGTTCTCTCGGCTATCCATGGCCACCGCGATGATCGTAAAGTCTTTGTCCTGAAGTTCTTCGTAGAGTGTCTGCCACACGGACAGGTCCTGACGGCAACCTCACCATGAGGCCCAGGTTGCCAGCAGGACTTTCTTGCCGCGGTAATCCGACAGCGCATGAGCCTGGCCTGCTAAGTCCGGCAGCGTGAAATCGGGCGCTTCGAGGCTTTCGAGCACGGCGGCGCGCGTGGCTGCACTCTCACCAAGTAGCCAGACCTCACCGTCTCGGCTGTGCAGAACCGGCTTAGACATGCGGCGCCAGAACGCCGCTATGTTGACCTCACCCTCTCGCGTGTACGTGTGCCTGCCCTGCTCGGGCACCGGGACGCAGATGTCGCCGCAGCATAGACCCTCCGGCTTCAAGGTCCAACCCAAGGTGCGTTCGGCATCATGTGCTTTTAGCCACAAATTATCACTCGATGGATCGCTCTGGGCCGACATCTCGACCGGCCCTTGTTCCGTTAGTACGGTTACCACGGTTTTTCTCCTACACATCAAGGGTTGCACGACGGCTAAGGGGACTTTGCTATTTTCATACTCGGAAGTGGACCTCATTGTCAAACCACGACGCGACCAGGCCGACCTTGACTCACCCTTGGAGTTCTTGCAACAACGCCTTCGCCTCCCGCAAGTCCGCCGTATCAAATCCCTCGGTGAACCACTCGTACCCCGGGGCGAGCAAGTCGTAGGCATCCTGGCGCTTTTCTTGGGATTGCCACAGGCGAGTCAGGCTGGTGGCGGTGCCCAGTTCCCAGGATTTGGCCTGTTGTTGGCGGGCAAGCAACAGGGCATGGTCAAAGATACTTGCCGCCTCAGGCTGGAAACCTACGCCTTCGAAACAGGAAGAACCAACACAGCATGACTATTGACGGCAACAATGGCGGCCCAAATAAGACTAATGCTCCAAGCGGTGTTCTAACAAGTTGATAGGAGTCAATGCCAAAGCCCTGCTTGAGCAGAGAATCGACCGGAACGATGCCGAAATACTGGAGCGCGAACCAGACGAAATAGCTGGGAACGCAGATCAGTATGGAGATGATCACAGTAACCAGGAGACGAGCTTGCTGAACAAACACCGCTATGAGAATTCCAGCGGCGAACAGAAAGAGCAGGTATAAGAGTGCTAGTTCCATACGAATTCCAAACAGCTACATTAATATCGAGCCGAGTTACGCCAGTTCCTCCAGCAACCCTTTTGCCTCCTGCAAAGCCTCCGTGTCAAATCCCTCAGTAAACCAGTTGTACACTGGTGCGAGCAGGTCGCGAGCGTCCTGGCGCTTGTCCTGGGACTGCCACAGGCGAGCCAGGCTGGTGGCGGTGCGCAGTTCCAAGGACTTGGCTTGTTGGCGACGAGCGATGTCGAGGGATTGTTGGAAGCAGGCTTCTGCCTGGAGTGCATCTGGGTTAGGCTGTTGCAGGAGCAAGGTCCCCTTGAGGCGGTGACGCTCTGTCTCGAAAACACGCTCTCCTGTTTTCTGTGCCTGCGTCTCTGACTCGTTCAGTACCCGTAACCCTCCTGCGGATTGTCCTGCCTTACCGTAGGCTTCTGCTAGCCATGTCGAAAAAAGCCCGTGCGAAAATTTTGCTCCCGCCGTTTGCAAGCCGAGCAACCCCTGGCGCAATTGTATGATCCCTTCTTCGACCTGGCATTCGATGCGTTTTCATTCTGGCACTGGAGACACTGCATGCGGTCCTCCTCCGGGTCCGAGCGATGCGGTAAGACACCCGTCCTGCATTCTAGCCCCATCGCTTGCCGCACACAAGTGCTTCTGCATCCTATCTAGCCATTCACAGAACATCTCAAAGTCTTGTGACTCGATAAATTCCCTGGCTTCTGCCTGGTACTGGCGCTTTTACAAGTCTCGCAGCGCCATTTGCACCACAGCGGCAAGCAGGCATATCTCGGGTGTTGGTCATGGGTCATGGCAGGTTTCAGGGGCTAGCCGGGGGATGGCGTCGGTGTCCATGGGGAGGATGATAGCATACGGGGGTCGCGGCTTATGGCAGAAATGTTTGCAGCGTGAAAATGCCCTCATCACTGCCTACAGCAATTTATCATCCTTCGACTGTGCCAGTCAATTCATACCGTCTCATCCAGCATGAGTTGTCTGGTGCCCAAGGCATGTAAATCAGACAGCCACGCCTTTCGTTGCGCTTCCAACAAGTGAGCATAATCTCTGGCTGCCTGTCCGGCTTAACAGTCGCTTTTCAACGGTGGGCATGAAGTCCCGAGAACGGCATCATGGAGCCTGAAGCTGAAAAGAGGCTGGCATGCTAATACGTTATTTTTCAATGGTCGGATTTTTTAGGGAAAGCGAAGAGGCAGGCATCGGCTGAAACAGAATGCGGCAATGTGTATCTACCCTCTTTTTAATAGATTTCGCGAAGAAATAGGCGTAGCATACCGCTTGCTCACGCTCGTCCAACGACAAACCGTAGCCGCCCGAAACGGTATGTTGGGATGCCATTGACCGAGTAGCGGTAGGCTGACACAGGAGGTCGTCATGAAGTTCAGGACTGTCGGGCTCATTGTAAACCCTCGCTCTCGGACTGCTCGCAGCAGCGCTACTCGCCGAGGCGCAGCAAGCGGCAAAAGTCGCAAAGATCGGGATACTCACGCTGGGCGCTGGGCCAGGAAGCCCCTTACTTGGTGCCTTTCTGCAAGAACTTCGCGAGGGCGGTTGGGTAGAGGGGCAAAACCTCATTATTGAGCACCGCTATGCGGAGGGGAGAGCCGAGCGCCTTCCCGCGCTTGCTGACGAACTCGTCGGCCTCCAGGTTGATGTCATCTTCGCTGCAGCGGCACCATCCATCCGGGCCGCTAAGCAGGCAACGACGACCATTCCGATCGTCTTCCAGACGCTGGGCGACGCAGTCGCCATGGGGTTTGTCGACAACCTGGTGCGCCCCGGCGGGAATATCACCGGCGTCACAGGTTTTGCCCCGGAGCTTGGCGGAAAGTGGCTCGATCAACTCCGGAAGGTCGTGCCCGATAACACCCACGTAGCTGTCCTCACCAACCCGGGCAACCCAAACACACCCTCCATCGTGCGCGAGATTGAGCGCGCCGCGCGGGCACTCGATGTGCAGCTGCACATCGTCGAGCGACGCGATCCCATCACGTTCGAGCACGCCTTCGCAACCATGACCAGTGCGCAGGTCGGGGCGCTCATTGTCCCGCCAGACCCATTGTTCTATAGGGAGCGCCGCCAGATCGTGGGTCTGGCAGCCACGCACCGGCTACCAGCGATCTATGGTATCGGGCGCTTTGTGGATATTGGAGGCTTGATGTTTTACGGGACGTCTCTTCCGGACCATTGGCGCCGGGCCGCGGTCTATGTTGACAAGATTCTACGGGGGGCCAACCCGGGAGACTTACCGATTGAGCGACCCACCAAGTTCGACCTGATTGTCAATCTGAAGACGGCCAAGCAACTCGGCATTACGATTCCGCCGATGGTCCTCTATCAGGCGACCAAGGTGATCCGGTAGCTTGTCGCCGTGAGAAAGGTGTGGCAGCGGATACCGTTTGCCCAATATTGTCACGCCAACATAGCACACTTCCGCCACGCCTCTCCCATTCAAGCCTCACCAGCGTCCCCTGCCCCCGCCACCCCGTCTCTGCCGCAATCTCCAGCACCTCGGCCACCACCTGCCGATGCTCTACCAGCAATTCTTGTCAACTCGATATATGGTCATGCGCTGGCTTCGCCTTGTAGTGCGTGTACCAGATGCGTGTATTCTCCCAATTCAGTGCATCCTTGTTCAGGAAAAAACGTTGCTTCATTTTATGACCAAAGGTACGGGCCCTGCGGGATAGGTTGTCGATATGCGGTTGCTGCCATTCCCATAGCTGAGGTGGGGCATATGGGTTGTTGGTGATGATGAGGCGGTAGGCGCGGCGCATAGTCGATCGGTAACAACTAGACGTTCCCATGTTTAAAAATGGTCAATTACTACCACATCTTCCAAAGTTAGCTGAGCGCCTCTGTTATGGGGTGGCCGCACTTGCTTCCCAATCGTCAGCATCATTGCGATGACATGATCGTTCGGGAGGTTAATCAGGTTAGCCACCACATCAGCATCAAAACCAATCATTGCGCAGGAGTCATACCCCACAGCTTTGGCGACCAGCATCAGCGACTGAGCCGCAATACCGCAGGAGCGCATCACCTCATCGCGCCGCACCTGCGCACGGTCACTGGATACCTGCATGTGTACGCCTCGCATCTGAACATGCCCAGAGTCGCGATAGAACCCGTCGATCAAGGCAACCATGGTGTCCTGCACCTCCTTCGGTGCGTGACTCCAATAGCGGGCTGGAGCCTTCGCCCACGCCTGCTGATCGCCGCACAGTACCAACAGCAAAGATGCCTCTGTCACCTTTGCTTGATCCAGGGCTGCGTGTCGAATTTCTTGGCGTAGTGTCGGGTCTTTCACCACCACAAAACGCCAGTTTTGCAGGTTGAAGGAGGTCGGTGATGTAATAGCTGCTTTGAGCAGCGTTTCCACTTCTGCATCGCTCATCTGGTGCGTCGAATCGAAGTAGCGAATCGAACGACGGGTATAGATCGCTTCAAAGGCATCCATTATGTTTACGTTCCTCTGTAACGTGCCATCGGTTCTTCTCCTCCATATATACGTTGCGAACTATTGTTCTAGCTGGTCAACTAACGCCTTCGCCTCCTGCAAATCTGCTGTGCCGAATCCCTCCGTAAACCGCCTGTACATCGGCTGGATCAGGTCGTTGGCGTTCTGGCGCTTGCCCTGCTGCTGCCAGATTGATTCATGATTCTAGTGCTACCACACAAGCAATTTTTTTGGCATGTCATCGGTTATCTTCAGTATTCATAAGGGAGTAGCGAAATCAGTTTCTATAATAATCCTTGGGGTTGAGGACGCGTTTCTCAATCTGGAACCTCGCAGGCCTCGGTGACGGCTTCGTCCAGTTCCAAGCTTAAGCCCGGAACCTCCGGCGGTATGAGAAACACGCCATCCTCGGTCGTCTCCTGTCGCAGCACAGGTCCCTTGAAAAGCTTGCTCTGGAATTCTAGCAAGGGGTTGTCTGGCATGAAATATTCAATCCACTTAACGTTGGGCAGACCTGCAGCCATATGGATGTGGACCATTTGCAAGTTCCACGGTGAAACCGGCATGTTGTAAGCCGTTGCCAACGCATGGATACGCAGCCAATCCGTGATGCCGCCGGTGAGAGCGGCATTGGGTTGGATGATATCAACGGCGCCGGCTTCGATGAGTTGTCGAAACTCCATAACCCCAACGTGCTGTTCACCGCCGACGATGTAGGTTTGACCTGAGCGCTGCCGAACTCTGACATAGCCGGGAATGTCCTCAGGTGGCACTGGCTCTTCGAGCCAGTATACATCGTAGCGTTCCCAGGCCTTCAGTTGCTCAATGGCAAGATTGACATCCCAGGTGCCGTTGACATCTACCATCAATTTAACGTCTGGGCCAATGGCCTCACGGACAAGCTTCACACGCTCCGTCGCTTCTTGGGGTGAGACGAATGTCTTGGTACCGCGGATTTTCAAAGCGCGGTGACCCTGACTGACGTACGCTGCGGCCCTTTCTGCTAGCTGATCGGCCGGCAGGTGATGGGCACAGTTTGCGTAAGTGGCAATGCGCTCCCGATGGCCCCCGAATAAGGTCGAAACGGGTGCGTTCAGACATTTCCCCTTGATGTCCCAAAGCGCAAAGTCAATTGCTGCGACGCATGTACGTACCAGACCCAGCCCACCACGGCGCGGCACGGCTTGCTCAATCATGCGACGCCATAGTTCCGCCGTCAAGAGAGGGTTCTCGCCAACGATGACCGCTTTCAGGTTACGCCTGAGAAGCGTGATCATCACATCGCTCGTCGCCGCGCTCGCACTCGTAAATCCTCTTCCGGTTATGCCGTCGTCCGTATGCACGTCGACGATCAGGATGCTGGGCCCTATTTGGTCATGGGGCGACGCGTTGTAATGTTTAACCGTCAGGTCCGTGATCTTCATCCCTCACCTCCGCTTTAGATCGCCTATTTTTTGCCGATGAGCTGCATCGACACCTTTTTTCCGAACAGGGCCTCGGCATTCCGGTAGGCAATCTTTTCCGCCACCTCACGGGGAAACTGACTGAGCCAACGGCGATTCATCTTAATCCACGCCT
>JAPULM010000456.1 GCA_027294925.1 bacterium | reverse complement strand
CAATACAGAATCGCCAACAGGGGCAGGAAAAACTTCTCCTCCCCCAGAAAGGAAAGAATGATAAACGGCACGTCGAGCGTCGGACTGAACTGCTGGAACCACAGGACGACGTCAATACCCTAGTCTAATATGCTGGTCATGTGGTGATTCCTCCATCCGATTAGAAGAGTTGAATCTCACCACTGTCGACCCGCTGCAAGAGTTTGAGCAGACGATTCTCGATCTTGGATATCTCCCGATTCGTCAAGCCGATCTGCCGCACATGGTCTTGCCGCCGATAGCCCTTGTGCGGATTGAGATTCGGCGAAAAGGACGCCGCCCGTTTGACCTCTCCATCCGCCGTCACATGCGCCTCCGCCACCACTCCCAGCTGCCGATACAACGCGTTCGATGAAATCGCACGCAATCGCGCCACCGTCTCCCGTGGCAGCTTGTCCACTTTGAGCCGCGACCAATGGGGGATAAACGGCCGCGGATTGCCTATCCCCGCGTATGCCAGGCTGTTGTCGATCGAAAAAATGTGCGGCGTCCGCGCCACCCTCGAGACCAGAAAATTACCTTTGCGCCCATCGCGGTGGCTAATCAAGTAGGTGAAAATATTCAGATTCGCAAAGGCCCGGGCATAACCCCGCTCCTCCTGCCCCGTGGCCGACCGTTCAAAGCGTTCGCGGTCCAGAAAGTTGCCCACCACTTCCACATTCCGCAGCCAGATGGCTGCCGGGCCAAAAACGCACTTGATCTCGGGCAGTTGCGGGGTCAGATTGAGCCCAATGTGCATTAGGTCTACCGACGGAATACAGATCGACTCGGTCACCGGCACGACATAGTCGTCGGGCTCTAAAAACAGCTTCTGAAAACGATACGAGGCAATTTCACGGCGCGGATCGTTATTATAGCGCCGCGCATCGCGCGGCGAGGCGCGCCATTTGATCTTGACCACGGTGCAGTCGCGGTACTGAATTTTGAGCTGCACAGCGCTGGTCGAGCCACCTGAGGTGGCCTTGGCAGCGAGGATGTCGAAGGGTTGCAGGAGAAATTTCTCTTCGATCTCGCCCAGGGGCAAGGGCAGAAAGTGGTGCAAGGGGAATTCCTTGTAGACCACGGCTTGTTCCGGTTTCTGACAGGCCGGCGGCGTCGGGGCCTGATACGCAATGTGGGGTTTGGCACAACCCAGGAAGACGGCCACAAGCCCGACCAGCACCCCTAGGCGGCAGCCTATCGACTTATTCCATGCTTGGCAACGCATAGCAACCCCTTTCTGCGGTGAAACACTTTTGAGCTTCAGCTGGTTGTCATAGGCAATCATCGTAAGCGTCATCCTGTGGCTCATACTCACCCGCTATTTAGGCACGCTTGGTTGCCGCCGACCTGCAACCGTCCGAAGTGTTTATTCGCCTGCCAGATGGCTGACAGACGGTCAGCACCCTCGGTAAGGGCAAAGGTCGATAAGCACCGATCCAGAAAACCTGTGTCAATCCATCAAGAGCGGAAATCAGGGCAACATTCCCCGTTTTTGCAGATGCGCCCGGAGGGGTTCATGATAGGCAAACAAGGCCGGTGTGCCGCCTGAGTGTTGCAAGAGAATCCGTTGTCCGGGTTGCCAACGTCCTTCCTGGTGGTGAGCCAGGAAGCCTGAGAAGGTTTTTCCTGAATAGACCGGGTCAAGTAAAATCCCCTCAGCCTGAGCCATGGTCAGGATGGCGTCAAGCCCGGCTTCTGTGGGGACACCATATTCTTTTCCAATAAACTGATCATGAATTTCGTAAAGACCGCGTGAACGTTCGGGATCGCGGTCCAGCAGCTCACAAATGCCGCACCACCATTTATCGAGATTGGCGTAACAGTCTTCCTGTCTGCGATTGACGCTGATGCCGATAATCGGACAGTCAATGCCTTTTTCACGTAGCGTGAGCAACAGGGCGCTGAACATCCCTCCTGTCCCAAAGGGGACGTAGATGGCATCCGCTTTAACGCCGTATGCTTCGAGTTGTTCGATGATTTCCAGAGCAGCGCGGACATATCCCAGGCTGCTGGTGGGGGTGGTCCCACTGACAGGAATATAGTAGGGTTTGTCGCCTGCGGCTTGCAGCTCGTCACAAAGCTTGAGGGCATGTTCCTCCAAATCCCAATGGTCTTCGGTCTGCACAACTTCAACCCGGGCACCCATCAAATACACCGTCAACAAATTGCCTTGAAACCGATTCCAGGCATCATCGCTCAACACCACCGCGCACTTCATGCCCAGTTTCCGTGCTGCTGCCGTCGTCAAGCGGGCATGATTGCTTTGGGAACTCCCGCAGGTGACCAGGGTATCCGCCCCTTCTGCACGTGCCCTGGCAAGTTCATACTCCAATTTGCGGGGCTTGTCTCCTCCTAAAGCCAGGTCGGTGAGATCATCGCGTTTGATATAAAACTCAACTTGCAACTGTTCACTGAGGTGAGGAAGATAATCCAGGGGGGTGGGGGTACGGGTTAAAATTTCTCTGGGATATCTTGATAACGCTTCTTCAATAGAAATCATTGACACGCCTTTCTCTGCCCTGCTCTGTTCCTTTAAGAGCAGCTCATTGTCTGTGTATCATTGCAAAGGTGTACTGATTTGTGCAGCTTTTGGCAAGATTTGCCTGCCGGACCGCATGGATTTACCATTGCATAGAAAATGGAATTTTTTGATGAGAAAATTTGCGCTTAGGATTTCAAGAAACTATAGTACCCTCATAAGTACCTGGACAAAAGTTATTTCGCATTTTGTCCGCATATATCAGCAGGCAGAGTAGTGCTAATGCGGAATAAACCCTTAATCTTCAATTCCGCCTGCCGCAATTTCCAAGCCTCGAGGGGCTACGGTATGCCAATGTCGGGTGGTTCAGTTCAGAAGCACGGGAGAATCGTATGAAAGTCGGTCTGTTTGTGACCAATCAACAACATCTCACCACCGACATGGTGGCCGCCCTAGAAGCGCAATATGTCATGGTGCGGTATGTCCGAGACCGGGGGTGGGATTCGTTATTTAGTGGCCAACACTACTTAAATGAAGGGAACAACAAGCAGCTCCAGTTGGTCCCTTTTCTGGCCCGCTTGATGGCGGAAGCCGGCACCATGACCGTCGGGCTTGGGGTGCTGCTGCTCAATTTACACAACCCAGTGTATGTGGCAGAAACCGTGGCCTCATTGGACATCATGGCCAAGGGGAACTTCGTGTTTGGCGTTGGGCTGGGGTATCGAGAAACGGAATTCGATGCCTTTCAAGTACCCAGTGGGCAACGCGTGCAGCGCTTTGAAGAATATCTGCAGTTGGTACAGCGGCTGTGGACCGAAGATGCCGTAAGTTATGAGAACGAGATGTGTAAGCTCGACAATGTCCGCATGAACATCCGTCCGGTACAACAGCCGTATCCGCCAATTTGGATTGCGGCCAATAATGACAACGCGATCCGTCGCGCCGCCCGTCTGGGCGACACGTGGTTCATCAATCCTCATTCCACCGTTGCCACCGTTCGTCGGCAGCTTGACCTCTACAAGGATGAACTGGCCAAGCACGGTAAGCCATGGCCCAGCGAACTTCCCTCGATCAAAGAAGTCTTCTGTGCCAAGGACCGTAAGACCGCCATCGAGTTGGCAGGTCCGTATTTGTTTGGCAAGTATCAAGACTATGCTAAATGGGGCCAAGATGACGCCATGCCGGAAGATGAGTCGTTTGATCAAGAATTTGACGATCTTTTGCAAGACCGCTTTGTTCTCGGCTCCCCGCAAGAGTGTTATGAACAACTACGGCCGTACTGGGAAGAGTTGGGCGTCAACCATTTGATTATTCGGACACACTGGGCGGGAATGCCCTTATCAACGGCGTTGTCGAGTATGCGCTTGATCTCCGACGAGCTGTTGCCGGCACTGCGCAACGTATAACGGCGATCGATGCATAGCAACTGGGAACGGGCGCGGTATTTTGAGCCCGCCGGAGGGGCAATGTCCCCCTTTACGAAAGTCAGAGGGAGTCCCTCCTTACTCGATAAGCTCCAGTTCCTCGGTTAAGTGTTCGATTTGTTCTAGTAAGGCGTCTTCTTCCAATGCGAGTTTTTTATATTGCGACAAGGTGTCTTTTAGCTTCGTTTTACTGGCGTCCAAGTAGATCTCTTGGCTGGCGAGAACCTGATCGAGGTCTTCTTTTTGGCCCATGATCTTCTCAAGCTGGCCCTCCAGACCCGCCAGTTTTTTTTTCAGGGGTCGGCGCGCTTTCGAGCGCCGGCTGCGGGCCTCCGCTTCGAGCCGTTTGGATACCTTCGTAGGTCGCGCCGTTTTTCCGTTGACCGTGGGCTGGGACAATTGCGAGCGCAGAGCAGCCTGCTCTAGTGCTCGCGATTTTTTCCACTCGTAATCGCTGTAATTCCCCAAGTACTCGGTACGCGCGCCGTCTTCGATTTCCCACACCCGATTGACAAAGCCATCGAGAAAATCCCGGTCGTGAGATATGACACAGATGGCGCCTTCGTAATCCTCCAAAGCCGCCGACAACACGGCACATGATTTCATGTCGAGGTGGTTGGTGGGCTCGTCTAAAAGCAGAAACGAGGTGGGGGCGGTGAGCATCCGGGCCAGAGCCAAGCGGGAACGCTCGCCGCCGGAGAGAACCGACGTTTTCTTGTCGACATCATCGCCGGAGAAGCGGAACCCGCCCAGGATCGTCTGCAGTTGGGTGCGGCCGAGGGGGGCGCCCACTTGCAGTAGGGTTTGCAGCACCGTCAAATTCGAATCCAAAATCTCCGATTGGCGCTGAGCGAAATAGGACCGGGTGACATTGGCCCCCAGGACAATGCTACCGTTGTCCGCCTCCAAGACCCCGGCTAATAACTTCATCAAGGTCGATTTACCGGCCCCGTTTACCCCCACCAGGGCAATTTTAGAGCCGCGTTCGATATGAAACGAGATGTCCTCGTAAACCACCAGGTCACCATAGCTCTTTTTCAGGTCGGTGACATCGACTGTGATCTTGCCCGACCGCGGCGGCTGAGGAAATCGAAACTGGACGGATTTGGTTTGACTCACGACTTCAATGCGCTCGATTTTTGCCAGCGCCTTAATGCGACTTTGAGCCTGACGGGCCTTGGTGGCCTTGGCGCGAAAGCGCTCGATAAAGCGCTCCATTTCACTAATTTTTTTCTGTTGATTGGCAGCGGCTTGCTCCAGTTGGGCTTGGCGTGCGGCCCGTTGTGTTTCAAACGCATCAAAATCGCCCTGATAAACCGTAAGTTTGCCGCGATCGAGATGGGCAATGCGGTTGACTATTTCGTTTAAAAAACGGCGATCGTGGGATATGAGCATCATCGCGCCATCGTAGCTTTTTAAAAACCCTTCCAGCCAAATCAACGACCTCAGGTCGAGATGATTAGAGGGCTCATCGAGTAATAACACATCCGGGTTTTGCAGCAGCAGACGGGCCAACTCGACCCGCATCGCCCAGCCGCCGCTGAGCTGATCCAGCGGCTGATGCCAGGCGTCTTCCTTAAACCCTAGGCCGGCCAGAATCGATTTCGCCTTGGCCTCGCGCTGATAGCCCCCAAGTCGTTCAAATTCGGTGAGGAGAAAACCATAGCGCTTTTCCCATTTCTGCGGATTTTGTTGGTGCGCAAGGTGGTCCTGCTCCAGGGCTTCTTTGTCGCGCACAATGCTGGAAAAGTAGGGATCGCCCAGCACCGTGCGCTCCAAGGCGGATTGGCTTCCCACTTCGATGTGCTGATCCAGCACCCCCACCCGAGCCCCTTTGCGCAGCGTCACCGTTCCGCCATCGGCGCTTTCGGTCCCCTCAATGAGGCGGAACAGCGTCGTTTTACCCATCCCGTTATCCCCAACCAAGCCGAGTTTTTCGCCGGGGCGGAGATGAAAATCGACGCTGGATAACAAGACCTTGGCACCATATTGTTTGCGGAGTTGTTGCAAGTATAGCATGACAAGCGTTGTAAAACCTTTCGCTATTCAGGATCAGAAACGAGGTAGAAGAAGGCGAAACAGGTGATCACCAACCGGCCGAGGGTAAGATAGTAGAACACCCTATCTAAAATATCCAGATTTTCACAGCGTCTGCTAATGATTTATTTCTAACACGGCGTTTTCCGGACTAAATTCCAAGGTAGCAACCTGCTTTCAGTTTGTCTACCGTCTTCATAGGTGATCAAGAAACGGGGTAACGATCTGAAGGTGATGCCCGAACAGACATCAGACCGGCTCATCTATGGCCGAAAATCTTTGATATCGGGGATGAGCAGATGGGTTGCTCGAGCTTTACCACGGAAATGGTGAGCCACCGTAAATAGGACGTTGGCATCGAGACACAATCGTTTCACGGCGTGCTTTCGTTCCTTGCTGGTGAATAAATGTTTCGGAAGTATTGGCGCCTAAAGCCACTCAGGCGGAATAAATCGGGTGCGATCCGAACTGATTCTTTCGAACCGCCTGGCCAGTTATTACAACATGGTCGACACCCCTCACCACGCTATCGAGATACTGCGCAATGGTATCGCCAAAAAATCGCTGCTCATAGGACCGTATACGGCGTTCGGGCATGCCCGATTTTAAGTACGGCGTCACCTCGATAGACAACTCGCTACGCTGCTCGTTAAGCGCTTTGATGCGCCACGCCACTCGTGCGGTCTTGTGCGGCGGTGGACCGATTTCGATATCGTATCCCACCCCCTCAAGCCAGGTCACAAAATCGCGTTGATAATGGATGCCACTGTAGTATGTGATGGTGTCTCTCGCACCGACACCCGGCCACTGGTACACGGCGTTTTGCCGGCAAAACGGATGCAGTTGTTCGAGATGACCGGGCTGAGAGATGACCTGCCAGATTCTACCGGAGGCTGCCTCGATGACGTGGCTGACACAGACCGCGTGGCCCAGTTCGAGACCCTGCGATGCCAATTCCGCCTGAAGTTGTTCAATGTCTGCTTTCAAGATACGATCACCTTCTTCTTTCGGTGCTGCCGGTGATGACCGACACTGGTATTGTATGATGGTGCAAAACTTATCGCCATACGGAACTGAATGACCCTGGACTCGGGGTCAGCCGCGTGAGCGGCCTCTGGGCGCCGCCAAGGTCGGCGTGCTGCTCGTGTCGGCCGATTTTCTGGGCTCCAGATTCATCCGCTAATCTCTTTCCCGTGTTGGTGCGGCCCTGTCCCTAGAAGCACCTGGATTGGCTGGAGCCTGTGCAGATTCATCCTATGGGCGCCCATCCGCAGCTAAGCGGCACAATGGGACAAGCACATAACGGGAGTCGAGTCATGAGCGACGAGCAGAGTCAGGACCCCTACGCATACGTAGACAAACGCTACGAGGATGCAATCCGACTTATCCACCTAGGCTGGGCGCCGATCACTCTCCGCACGCCGACGGATAGGAATTTTAAAGCATGTTTTCCATGGCTTCCACCTGTAGCTCTGACCCGGGACAAAGCCGTGAGCGACTGATCTCGGGGGCAGAAACCGTTCTGTCTGTCCCCGCAAGCTCATCTCATCTGTTCTCGTCACGCACTGATGTCGCAATGGGCGGGGGGCTAACGTAGAGCTTGACTTTATATCAGACACCCTGTATGAGGCCTCATACAG
>JAPULM010000455.1 GCA_027294925.1 bacterium | reverse complement strand
CATCGCCCGCCCCGTCAGCGCTTGCGCCCGGTAGATGCCGGCCTGGTAGGAATCCCCATCGACGAGCGCCATGAAAATCTGGAAGTCTTCTTCCTTGCCATTGTGGGGCGTGGCCGTCATCAGCAGGAAGTTGCGGCAGTGGCTGCCTGCTAGACGGCCCAGGTGGTAACGCTTGGTCAATCGAATCTCGCTGCCAAAGAAGTGGCCACTCATGCGGTGGGGCGAAATATACCGTCGCTGGTTGTGATACGCTGTTTCTACAGGATGTCCCGCCTCTTTTTAATTTCGCGAAAGCTTCCGTACACTACCGCGGTGCACGGCTACTTGACTTCCTCACAATAAACAGTAGAATAGCATATGAATCAAGCCCTTTTAGCATCATGTGAGAACAACTCGGACAAAGGAGGTTGAACGATGGCCAGTGAATGGAAAATCCTTCTGGACATTGTCTACTGCGTGTCGTGACAACATCACGCAACCGCCACGTGGATGGTGAACGAATTTTTTAGAGCTTATGGCGCCGATGCTGCTATTTCCCTGACCCCTGGTGCAAATGGCCGGCTCGAAGTGTATCTGGATGGCGAGAAGATTTTCGATAAGAATGAAGAAGGCAAGAAATTTCCGGATCTCGGTCGGGTGCGAGAAATGAAGAAGGTGATTCAGGAAAGACTGGATTCGATCCCGGCTGCAGCCGATTAATTAGTCGTTCAAAAGCCAGATTGATGTTGATGAGCCTCAGCCCCTCCTATGTTTATGGGAGGGGCTGAGGCATTTTTGGCCGATATTACCCGCTAAGGAACGGGATGATATTCACTAGAGCGAAAGCTTGCAGCGTTGAAACGGATTTAGGGCTCAACGTTTAATCAATTGGCACATAAATACAATTCCGAATCTGATCGTTGATCGCCTTGCTCAGATGTCCTTTGCCGGTAACATCTTCTACTAAGATGACTTCTCCTGCATTAATGATGCGTGCTTCGCCGTCGCTAGCAGTGATCTGCACACCGTTGTCGAGGTTGATAATGTATTGTCGGCGCGGTGCGTTGTGCCAGTCGAGGTCGTAGGTCGGCTGTACTTCCCGGAAGATGATGCCGGTGGCGGGTGAGCGTTCCGAGTAACGGCCGCTCGGGGTGGTTTCGATGTATTCGATGTCAATATCTTCGAAATGGGATACGCCTTGTTCATCGCTGTAGAGGTGATGGATCTTCATCAGTTGCCCCCGTCATTATAGGTCAGCACAATGTCGTCGTCTTGCACATCAACCACTGCTCGACCACCGTGTTGTAGCGCGCCAAACAGAATCTCCTCGGCTAGTGGTTCTTTGACCTGTTTTTGGATCAAACGTGCCATGGGACGGGCGCCGTATAGGCGGTCAAAACCCTGCCTGGCTAGCCAGCCACGGGCCGCTGCGGTCAGTTCAATAGTGACCTGTTTCTCCTCAAGTTGCACACGTAATTCCTCAATGAACTTATCCACCACGCGTTCGACATCGGCCAGCGTCAGCTGATTGAACTGGATCCAGGCGTCGAGACGATTGCGGAACTCCGGGCTAAAGGTGCGCTCAATAGCATTTTTCGATTTGCTGGCGCCGGTGTCGCGCAGGGGCATGGAGGCCTTCGATGAGTCTCTGCGAAAGCCAATGTCTTCACTGGCCATTTCACGGGCTCCGGCATTGGTCGTCATGATCAGAATGACGTTGCGAAAATCCGCCTTTTTACCGTTGTTGTCGGTCAATGCGGCATGGTCCATCACTTGTAATAAGATATTGAAAACATCCGGATGCGCCTTCTCGATTTCATCCATAATCAAGACCGTGTAGGGGGTTTTGTTGATGGCGTCGGTCAACAGACCGCCCTGGTCGAAACCCACATAGCCAGGTGGAGCGCCGATCAGGCGAGAGACAGTGTGCTTTTCCATGTATTCGCTCATATCAAAGCGTAGGAAGTTCACCCCGAGCATCCAGGCCAGTTGCTTGGCGAGTTCGGTCTTGCCGACACCGGTCGGACCGGCAAACAGAAAGCAGCCGATAGGCTTAAGGGGGTTACCTAAGCCGGAGCGCGACAGTTTGATAGCTCGTACGACTTGCTCAATGGCATAATCCTGCCCGTAAATAACCGCTTTAAGTTCGAGATCGAGATTCTGTAAGTGCTCTTTGTCAGAGCGCGAGACGGATTTAGTCGGTATTTTGGCCATGCTCGCCACAATTTGTTCGATGTCATGCGGGGTGATGGTCCTGTCCGGGCGCTCTTCCATCGGCATGAGCTTAACTGCGGCGCCGGCTTCGTCGATAACGTCAATTGCTTTGTCTGGCAAAAATCGATCGTTAATATGCTTGGCGGCAAGGTCGGCTGCTGCTGTCATGGCGTCATCTTGGTAGGTGACCCCGTGGTGGTCTTCATAATAGCGTTTCAGACCCTGTAGAATTTTTTCAGTTTCGTCGACAGTTGGCTCATTAACGTCAATTTTTTGAAAACGACGGCCGAGCGCCTTGTCGCGTTCGAAAGACGCTTTGTATTCGACATAGGTGGTCGAGCCAATACAGCGTAGCTCACCGCTAGAGAGCGCCGGCTTGAGAATGTTAGAGGCATCCATCATACCGCCCTCCACTGCGCCAGCTCGGACAATGGTATGGATTTCGTCAATGAACAGAATCACCCCGGGTTTATCTTGCAGGGCTTTAATGACCGCTTTAAGGCGTTCTTCGAATTGGCCGCGGAACTTGGTGCCGGCAATCAGAGCGCCCATGTCCAGGGCGTACATTTCCGCGTTTTGCAGGGCCTCCGGTACCTCGCCACGTTGAATCTTGAGTGCTAGACCTTCGGCAATGGCAGTTTTGCCGACGCCTGCTTCGCCCACATAAACCGGATTGTTTTTACGTCGCCGACACAATATATGAATGGTCCGTTTAATTTCCTGTTCACGACCAATGAGCGGATCAATTTTGTTTTGTTTGGCGCGATCGATCAGGTTAACGGTAAATGCGGCAAGCGGATCACGTCCGGCGCGCCGGGCAGCTTCCGTATCCTCACCCGGAGAGACCTCTGTTGCCGTCTCATCGTCTGTAGTGGCAGCGAATTTTGAGATACCGTGCGAAATATAATTCAGCACATCTAGGCGGTTGACACCTTGCTTCTCTAGCAAGTAGACCGCATGCGAGCGGCGTTCCTGAAACATGGCGGCCAGGATATTACCGCCGTCGACAACTTGCTGTCCGGAGGATTGCGCCTGTATGACGGCCCGTTCCAATACGCGCTCAAACGCGGCAGTTTGTTCGGGCGTGTTGTCGATGCCGCGTGGTAGGGGCTGCATCGTATCCGTCATGAACTGTTCAAGCTCGCGCTTGAGCAGCGCAGGATCACCGTCGCAGTTTTGAATGACATCAATGCCGGTTTTTTCATCTAGAAGTGCATATAAAAGATGTTCCAGGGTGAGATACTCATGACGCCTTTGCATGGCGTCCGTAATGGCGCGGCTGATCGTTTTTTGTAATTCGCTGGTCAGCATATTGTGCTGCTACTCCTCTTCCAACGTACACATCAGCGGGAATTCGTTGGCTCGGGCGAGTTGGGTTACCTTGCTGACTTTGGCCTCAGCGATTTCATAGGTGTAAACGCCTGCTACGCCAACGCCCTGCTGGTGAACGGCTAGCATGATACGAACGGCATCTTGCTCTAATTTGCGAAAGACGCTATTCAGAATGTAGACAACGAACTCCATCGTGGTGTAATCGTCATTGTGTAAAAGGACTTTATACAAGGGCGGTTTCTTGACCTGCTTTTGGGTTTCAGTCGCCACCCCGCTGTCCTGATCGTGTTCCTCATCCCAGCCCGGCATCATCACCTCGCATTGGTCTCATACAGATTTCATAAAGCCACACAGGGCTGATTCAAGTATAACGTCTATCTAACATCTTACACCCGAAAAGCGCATTTTCAAAGAAATGAAAATTTGCTTTGGCGCTTGACCCCGATATCTTGACCTTGAAGATTGAATACACTATGGTGCATAAATAATATTATAGCGTGTTGTGTCGAACTGAGGCTTGAAGGCTGGCGTTTATAAAGGGGGAAACCGCAGATATGCATCAACTCTCGTATCAACATGCAGCCGTCCCAGTGCGTGATGACTTTGGGGCTGCGCATACGCGTTTTTGGAACCGTCTGGCAGCGCCGGGGGCATGGTGGAGCGGTGCTGAACGGGTCGCCATTGCTGCAGAGGTACGACATGCGTGGCAGTGCAAGCTCTGTCGTAGGCGCCAAGAGGCATTATCGCCGAATGCGGTACAAGGTGAACATGATCATCTCGGCGCCTTACCTCCTGTTGCGATGGATGTCATCCATCGTGTGGTCACCGACCCTGGCCGGTTGTCCAAGGCCTGGTTTGATAGCATCATGGTGTCCGGCTTGTCAGAGGAGCAGTATGTTGAGATTATCGGGACCCTGGTGGCGCTGATCAGCATCGATCAATTCTGCCGGGGTATTGGCGTGGCGTTACATCCATTACCCCATCCGCAACCCGGTGCGCCATCACATTATCGTCCTTCGCCTACGGTGTCCAATGAGGCATGGGTATCGTTACTCGCTGCCGACCACGCAACCGGTGCTGAGGCCGACTTGTTTGAGGTCCGGCCAACGGCGAATGTTATACGCGCGATGAGTTTGGTACCTGATGAAGTTCGCACCTTACAGGATTTGGGGGCAGTGCACTATCTTAAGACGTCACAGGTGCGTGACCCAAGTGCTTCACGAGGCGCACTGAATCGTATGCAGATGGAATTGGTTGCCGGTCGGGTCTCTGTACTACGCGCGTGTTTTTATTGAACCAGCGCACATTCGTTTCTGCTCCGTGCGAGCAGCGAGGCAAATGGGGCAGTCGCCAATCTCTCGGCATTAACTGACACTTCGGCAGCCGTAGCCAGTGACGTTGAACATGGTGCGGTGCTGATTGCTTTTACTGAGGCCGTGGTTGAGGATGACGATGCCGCATTGGCGCGGAGTCGCCAGGCCGTGATCGGTGCGATGGGCGCTGCTGCCATGGTAGATGCGGCGGGTGTGGCCGCCAACTTTGAACGGATGGTACGCATTGCCGACTCGACCGGTATCCCTTTAGACGATCGCATGGAGAAGATGACCCAAACGGTTCGCGAGGAGCTACATCTCGAGCGCTTTGCCGGCTCTAAGAACATGACACAAATTGGGTAGGCAGCATTTGTGCTCGTACTGGGTATGGCAATATTCCCGTTTGATAGGTCGAAACGTCAGGTGGGACGTGATCACAGGCGTTAAGAGAGCAGATTGAGGGAGCGAGTGCGATGGATATTGGGGTTTTTAGTTTCAACACAGCGTACACCATGCCGCCGCATGAGTTAGCCAAGGAATGTGAAGCGCGGGGACTAGAGTCGCTTTGGCTGCCGGAGCATACCCATATTCCTGCCAGCCGGGAGTCGGTTATACCAGGCGGGGGGGAGCTGCCCAAAGAGTATGCTCATATGTCCGATCCTTTCATTGGCTTGGCCGCGGCCGCGGCGGTAACCACTACGCTCAAGCTTGGTACAGGTATTTCGCTGGTCGTTGAGCATGATCCGATTGTGCAAGCGAAGCAAGTGGCGACGTTGGATCGTCTTTCCAATGGGCGTTTTATCTTTGGGGTGGGGGCAGGTTGGAACAAAGAGGAGATGGCCAACCACGGGACGCCACCACACCGCCGCTGGAAGGTCTTGACGGAGCGCCTTGAGGCGATGAAGGTGATGCGGACTGAAGAAGAAGCCACATACCACGGCGAGTTTGTCAATTTCGACCGCATTTGGTGCTATCCCAAACCGCTTACCCAACCCCATCCGCCCATCTTGATGGGTAGTCTCAATTCCCCCACTGGCCGTCAGCGTGTGGTGGACTTGTGCGATGGCTGGATCCCTATCGAGACCGCGATTGCTGATATGGAAGCGTCGATTGCCGATCTGCATGAACGAGCCCGTCTTGCGGGGCGAGCCCCTGAGTCGATTCCCATTACCTTTTTCTGTGTACATG
>JAPULM010000454.1 GCA_027294925.1 bacterium | reverse complement strand
AGTGCGTGTGCCAGATGCGGGTATTTCCCGGCCTTTAGGTGGTGGAGGCCAATATCGCCGCAGACGAAATACCCTTGTACCAAGCGATCGGAATCAGCGCTAATGGCAACCGTATCAGGCTCCGCAAGGCTCTCGATACGGGACGCAAGATTGGCGTGCAATGACGTACGACATACTTTTGCCAGGTTAATGTTGGAACAGGGGGAGTCGCCAAAAACAGTTCAGGCGTTGATGGGGCACAGTCAGATTAGCACCAGACGGGACATTTATAGCCATGTATCGTTAGAGCTTGAAACACCTGTGGTGAACCGGATTGATGAGGCGTTTAAGAAGGCTAGCGATGATTAGGTTGCTGTCAGGTTACTGTCAAACCTGTCCATTTTGATAAATAACACTATACAAATCAATAAGATATTATTCTATTCCTTCTTCGACAAGGAGGGAAGTTGAAGGGGGCGATGACACTGACGTGACACTATCGCTTATATCGACGTATTCTGCCTGTTCCCAAAGATGCTCTAGGTCATAAAATTGTCGGGTTTGTTCATCAAAGATGTGGATGACCAAGTCTGCGCAATCAATAAGTACCCATGTTGCTTCCCGATAGCCTTCGGTTGCAAGTGGCCTCTCGCCGCCTTTTTTGATCTCTTCAACGATAGCGTCTGCAATCGCCTTGACCTGACGATCCGAATTCCCATGACAAATCATGAAATGATCGGCAACCGATGACAAGGGTTGCACATTTAGAACAACAATTTCTTCCGCTTTCCGACTGTCTGCTGCCAGGGCGCAAAGCCGGGTTTTTTCCTCAAGGGTCAAGGATCTCGTCTCCTTATCATGATGGTTAGAGTAGGTGAGTTACAGCCTGTTACAGAATAGCAAAAACCACAGTTGATTAAAACATCAATAATACGAGATTATCGCGGTGTATAACCTCATCGTATTCTTTATGACCTAGAATTTTAATGATTTGGGATGTATGTTGGCCTTTGATGGACTGTAAATCTGCCGTACTGTAATTTACCAACCCTTGAGCAAAACGACGCGTCGCGGTATCAACACAATATACCGCATCACCAAATCGGAAATTCCCTGAAATCTCAAGGATGCCTGACGGTAGTAGACTTCTCCCGCCTGTTGTCAGTGCTTGTTTGGCCCCTGCATCGACAATGATTTCTCCTTTCGCCTTAAGGGTATAACCAATCCAACGCTTGCGACTAGAAAGCCTAGAGGCCGTCGGGGGAGGGATATGAGTGCCAATCGCTTCACCCGCAACTATGCGCAGTAGCGTGTCGGGATGCAAACCGTTTGCGATGTAGGTGTGGATACCGGATCGGCCGGCAACTTTTGCTGCTTGGATTTTACTCAGCATACCTCCACGCCCAGTGTGATGCGTTGTGCTATCGGCAAGCGCCTCTATACGAGCATCAATTTTTTTCACAAAAGGAATTAACGTTGCCTCAGGGTGAAGGCGAGGGTCAGCAGTGTAAAGACCGTCCAAATCGGTCAGCATAATCAGAACATCAGCGTCGATAAGGTTACACACCATGGCTGATAATGTGTCGTTATCTCCAAAACGGATTTCCGCCACGGAGACCGTATCATTCTCATTAATTATGGGAATGATGCCGTAATACAACAGGGTGAGTAGGGTATTGCGCGCATTGAGGTAGCGGGAACGGTGCCGCAAATCTTCATGGGTGAGCAGAATTTGGGCGACCTTCTGACCGGAAGCACTGAACAGGCGTTCGTAAGTCCAGATCAAATGACTTTGGCCAATGGCTGCGGCTGCCTGTTGGTAAGCCATGGTGCGAGGAATCCGTTTTTGGTTCAAGGCTTGAAGGCCAAGGGCGATAGCCCCTGAGGAGACCAATAAAACGTCATACCCTTGTTGGCGAAGGGTGGAGAGTTGTTGGACAATATTATGTACAACATCTTCACGAAGCCCACCGTGCGATGCTCGGAGTAAGCCGCTTCCTACTTTTACGACCAATCGTTGCCGCGTTAGTTTGGATCGGTCCACATCATCTCCGTTGAGTACGTTGATGTTTTGTCAACTGATCAATTAAGCCGGCAATCCCTTCACCAGTCGCTGCTGAGATGGGCAGGACCTCATAGCCGTGTTGATTAAACTGGTGTTGCACTTCGGGCAAGCGGTTACGTGCTCGCGGAACATCCATTTTGGTGGCGACGATCAGTTGAGGAATTTGTGAGAGTTGCGCCTTGAAGCAGGCTAACTCATGGTTGAGCGCAGTAAAATCGTCCCACGGCGAACGTCCCTCATCTTCACTAACCAGATCCAGCAAGTGAACGAGAAGAAGTGTTCGCTCAATATGTTTGAGAAATTGTAAACCGAGCCCTTTACCGCTATGGGCGCCAGGAATGAGGCCAGGAATATCCGCAACAATGCAGGTTGAGAAGTTTGGCAGCTGAACAACCCCAAGGTGTGGGGTTAGCGTTGTGAAAGGATAAGATGCAATTTTGGGTTTAGCAGCAGAAATGGCGGAAATCAAGGTTGATTTCCCGACATTTGGAAACCCCAAAAGGCCAATATCGGCTAGCAGCTTGAGTTCAACAAGTAGCCAGCGTTCTTCACCAGTAGTACCGGGGGTCGCACGCCGAGGTGCACGATTGGTTGAGGTTTTGAAACGTGTATTACCACCTCCGCCGCGCCCGCCATGTGCGGCGACGAAGGCCCTTCCATCGATTTGAAAATCCCATAGGATATGGTCTGTTGAGGCATCTTTAATCAAGGTTCCAAAAGGCACTCGAATAGTTAAGTCAGCACCTCGCTTTCCATGCATCTGTTTGCCTTTTCCGTGTGCACCGGATTCGGCAACATTGTGAGGATGGTAGCGTAGGTCAAGTAGTGTGTGCAAAGATGGATCGCTTTGTAAGATGACCGATCCGCCATTACCGCCGTCACCTCCGTCCGGACCTCCGCGGGGGACAAATTTTTCGCGGCGAAAACTTAAACAACCATTACCCCCGCGTCCGCCGCACGCGAAGATCCTGGCTCGATCGACAAACATGAAGAGCACCAAACTTACAAGTTGAGTTAAAACAGATACGACGATGGAGGAAAGGAGGCAGACAAGTACAACCAGAGCTTGCTAACTTGCTGTTAGGACACTAATTCGGCGATTTTTCTTCCCTTTATTTTCAAACTGGACAATGCCATCAATTTTAGCGAACAGGGTATAATCACGTCCAACGCCGACATTGCGGCCAGGTTTAAATGTAGTACCCCGCTGTCGTACCAAGATACTCCCAGCACGTACTTTCTGTCCGGCGAAACGTTTAACGCCAAGCCGCTTTCCGATACTATCGCGTCCGTTTGAGGAACTACCACCTGCTTTTTTATGTGCCATGATGTACTCTCTAACCGTGTGTTTTACACCTCTGAGCTATCCTCAGAATCTGCAGTTGAAGCATTAATATTGGTAATTTTTAAAGAAGTTAGGTATTGACGGTGGCCTTGTTTGCGCCGATAACCTTTGCGTCTTTTGTGTTTAAAAATGATAATCTTTTCGCCTCGTTTCTGAGCCACGATTTGGGCTTCCACACGGGTGTCAGGCAGGTGGGGATTACCAATCGTTACCTCAGACCCCTGGCCCATAAGTAACACGGATGTTAGGGTGACGGTGTCGCCAATGCCGCCCTCGAGTTTTTCGACTTCTATGGTGTCGCCTAGACTGACACGGTATTGTTTTCCGCCTGTTTTAACAACAGCATACATAGATAATCCTTATGACAGGGTGCCAAAGACTGGTCTGCCTGGTATGATCAATTACGTATTCACCAGATCGTCTTAAATAGCGCTTTAACGATGATTCTTTTCACAAAACAAATCAAATGACCCAAATACCCCAAATAGGTGTAGAAACGTAGCATACGTCGGGGTTTGATGTCAAGCATCATACCGTTACCGCATGGTAAGTCTTAGCCAGATTTTCTAAACGGTATGAACGCCATCATGCGGGACCTGCACCTAAATTTTAACACATTGAATAGGTGTTTGTAGAATGGTCATCATCAAAGACAAGCGTCGTTTTGAATTAACCGTGGACGAATTTTACCATGAATGGCTGGCAGCGCTCCGCGAGTACGTACCGGGTCGTCTTTATCCCACACTTCATTTGTTAAGAGATTACGACACGCGTGAATCAGCTATAGAAGGGCTACGGCGTAGATGGCATGTTTTATTTCCTGATCAGAGTCCTTTAGTCTGGCATGACGCTTCAGTAAAGCGTTCACATCGCCATGCAAATTGGTAGTGCGATCGCATTTCAGCCAGGTGTTACAATCTAAATGATTACGCACATTGTCCAAGCAGCCTTAGCGCTAGTCGTTTTATTGATTATCGCGATGGGATTGTATACGCGGCGTTTTTGCCAACGTTGCGATTATTGTCGACAGTTTTATTGGTGGATTGGTTGGGCGGCTTTCGAGTGGACTTCTCTAGAGTTTGATTGCTGGGCAATGCGTTGTAAACCGTGTCGGTGGCTGACTCAAAATTTAGATTTGTAGCAGAACAATGACCTGTCTGTATAAAAGCTATAAAAGATTCAGTATTACCTAGCCCTATGCGTATTTTTACTGGCTGAATTGGCGTATCAAGCCTTCCACCTCTTGTTGAATCTTTTGTGTGAGTTGGTTAGATACAACGCCTTGTTCTTGGCAGCGCAATAACGTGTCCATCCCGCAGCATTGCGGCGGTTGCTTGGGGCTATGGATGACAGCGACACCAAGATCGAGCGCATGCAATTCATCAGCGAAAATTGCGATTGGTGCTGTAAGCGCGGCGTACACCCCCTTCCAATTTGCCTCTTGATCATAAAAATGAGAGACGTAACTCCAGTTACCTTCATGGAAGCGAGTGGTTGAATAGTCACCCCGTTGTCGATCAATTTCTAAACCTTTAGGATAGGCGTCTTGATTGGGGATAATATGTTGAACGTCTACCCACCCTTCTTGTAAATCTTCTGCCATACGCTGTAGAGGGACAGGATTGCGTGTTTTTCCGTCGAGGTTACGTCTGACTAGACGCAACTGGTTCTGAATAGGTGGCTGCATTGCATCAACGCTGGCTAGTAGACTAAGAGGTTTCGTACGTGTTTGAAGCTCCTCAGGCGTGAGTTCTTTTTCCAACGCATCAACGGTCGCTGCATACAAATCCCCTTGGGCTCTATATTTGTGATGCGCAGGTAAAGTGGGAAGGAGTTGGGCTCGAAATGTATCGCAAACGGCCTTAGCATGTCCCGGCAGGTAAACATGAGCTAACACATCGCCTCCCTGGATATAACCTGTGGTCGTGGTAGATTGTAAACGGTCACGTAGCGAATTGGCTTCCTCAGTCAAGTGTCGGATCTCTTCAGTCAGGGTTGTATCAGAAGCATCTTGTGCTGCCGTGCGCCAAATAATACCCCAGTCACCAGTGTTTAGTTGGTCGCCTAATCGTTGTAAGCGTTCCTGATGTTGAGGGTCGGTAATTTGTTTACTTAACCTGACCGCTTCGGTGGAGGTTAACACCGCGTGGTGCCCAGGAACTGTGATGCTTGTACTCAATTCCGGAGAACCATCTGCTTCCGCAGGCAGGGCTGCGATTCGTACTGGCAAAAAAGTGCCAACTTTTAAATTTCCATCTTCGTAGCGCATAGGCAAGAAACCGACAAGTTGATTTCCGAGATAGACGGTCGCACGCCGTTGGACGCGGCTGACAATCCCTACCAGGCCTTGATAAACGGCGCCAACTTGAAGACTGTCTAGGTGCGTAATAACATCGAAGCAGTGACTCTGTAGGAGCTCAATGGTGCGACGAACGTGTTCCGAAGACCCGGCAATGCGAATGGTCTCGCGGCGTCCACCTTCGTCAGGTGAATCGCTAATGTCAAGGTCGGGTGATACCATTCGCCAAGTCTGATCTAGTCTTGACTTTACCTCCTCATCCGGTTGGACGATTTCCCATTCATCGGCATGTTGGCGGAATAGTTGGGTAAGCGCTACTGCATAAAGGCCACGAATGCGTATAGTCGTCATAATCTGTTATATACCTGATAGACTGAGAACATTTTACTTGTTTGTGGGTATGTGTTCAAACACTTCACATCATATCATAATTCGAGTGTATATGTGTGTAGTCGTAGCAACAAAAGGTCAAAAAACCCCTTGTAGAAAGCTGCGTTGTAAACGGATCAAGCCTTTGCCAAAATCTCGATGTTTCAAAGAAGTTATTAAATCGTAGCGACTCTTTGCAGAATGTAGCG
>JAPULM010000453.1 GCA_027294925.1 bacterium | reverse complement strand
TTGTCACTCAGAACGCGTGATTTTGAACTCAGAGACGTAGCAGACACCCCGATGGCCCTATGCAGAGCCCAATTTACGCTTTTTTAGCCGAGATCTTAGGAAACAGCAGAACGTGTTTGTTTTTATTGGCGATAGCGCTTTTCGCCTTTATAAGTCGTTGGAATCATTGAGTATCGAAATCGTGACTTTTAGCGCCGATTGCACGACTAAGCCATTAGTTTCGGTGGTGTCGATACAACAGCTGAGCGACGCGCACGGCAGCAGCGGCAGGGCGAAAACGGCTTTAGTTTTTCCTACCCATTGGCGAACGGTTCCACCGGGCTTACGTCAGTTCCTTGCTCCAATACGCCCCAAGACCGCAAGACCACACCTTAACTTTTCAAAATAAGCTTGCGAAGCTCGCCCCCATCGGTCTGCAGCAGCTTCTGAATGTACGGGACATTGACCGACGCGACGATAATGTCACCGATTTCCGAGTGCACCTCGTCAAAAAAGCCAAGTGTCCGCATGCTTTGTGTCTGCAGCTGGTTGTTGCGATTCGGGGTCAAATAGTGGATCACGGCCGTTTTGTACCGGTGCACCAAAAACAACTGGAGCAACATCATCAAGCGTTTTTGCCGCAATGCCAACTCCCGCGTATTTTGGTCCCGAACCGAGAGGATATTTCGGTCCATACGGTCTTGAATCGTCGAAAAAATCACATTCGCAACCTGTGCCCCGGTTTGATTCAGCACACCCAGTTCGAGCAGTTCCGAGCCCGCCGTATGCGGCCGCAACGTCACCCGCAAGGTATCGGAAACCGCATTGGCCTTCGCCCACTGCGCCAGCCAGCCGTCGAGAAGTTTCGTGGGCACCTCGGTTTGCACCAGATGTTGCGCTTGCGTGGAACCTCTGCCCATGGCCTTGGTGGTGGCCGTACGGCCCGACGAGGCCATCAGCGCGCCATCCAAGCGGGGACCACCGACGTAGGTTTGCGGCGTCCTGTACGGCGAGTCAATCAACCGAAAGCGCCGCTGTAACTGCGCCAGCCCGAGCATGCCATTTTCGTTCAACGAGGCAGCAAATTCCTCGGCGGCCAATCCATCGATTTGGTGCCCGCCGTAGGTGATGAAGTTGAAGACATAGCCCAATTTGGCCAGCTCGCTCGGAAAGGCCCGCATGTCATCATCCGTCATGCCGGTGGTGTCCCAATTGAACGACGGCGACAAATTGTAGGCCAACATTTTGTTGGGATAGACGGCATGAATGGCATCGGCAAATTCTTTTGCCTCGGCCAAATCGGCCGTGCTCGTCTCCATCCAAAGGATATCGGCAAACGGCGCCACGGCAAGAGATTTGGCCACCGCATAAGGAACGCCGCCACGCACCTGGTCGTAGCCCTCGGGCGTTTTGGCGAGCTCACTATCCCAGGTTACATCAATGCCCATGAACTTGGCGCGCTCACGCGCCTCGTCATACGACACCTGACTGGAGAACTCGAGCCATTCCTGCACCGTGAAATCGAACGCCACCCCTTCCTCATTGTGAAAGCGTATGCGATCAGCCACCGCCTCGCCAAACGTCTTGATGCCGGCATCCACCTCCCAGGTCTCGACAAAGGCCGTCGCCATGTCATCTAGAGCCGCTTCGATGTTGATTAAATCGCCATCCTTCAAGGCATCAATCTTTTCATCCATGTAGGTGATGAGGCCCACTTTTTCAAACCAGGCATAGGCGTCATCGTACTTGGCATCGGACACTTGGTAGAGCAGATGGCCATTCACCTCCTCGATACCCCGGTCGTAAAAGCGCTTGAGAATGGCCAAATAGCAATACTTATAGCCCGGTACGTCGACATTCGTACCCCCCAAGATAAACGGGTGATCACGCTCATCGCCCCGGCCTTCGAGCAGGGTGGCCGCTTCGGCGTCGGTGCGCGCCACGATAATACCCGGCACGCGCATAATGTCGAGTTGAAACCGAGCCGCATTGAGCCGTTTGATCTGTTCATCGGTCGGCACCAACACCTTGCCACCTTGGTGACCACACTTTTTCGTCCCTGGGCGCTGGTCTTCGATGTGATACCCGGTGACGCCTACCTCGACAAAACGCCGGATAAGATTCCGGACTTGGGCATCGCCGCCGTGGCCCGTATCGGCATCAGCAATGATGAACGGCCGGTAGTCGTAGACGGGGGATTCCTGGCGCTCTTGTGCCGTCATGCGGGCGCGCGCAAATTGCTGATTCTTGTCCGCCGCCAGCAGCGCCCGCACAATGGTCGCAGCGTCATCGGGGACCTGATTCAACGGATAGCTCGCCAAGTCAGCTCCCGGCTCTTCGTTGATCGAACCCTTGGCCGAGGTGGCCCAGCCCCCGATATAGATCCCTGCAATACCCATGCGCTTCATCATCACCGCCTGGCCGGGAGAATAGGGGCCAAACGTCGTAATCGACTGTTGCTTTGCATACAGCTCTCTCAACAGCGTATAGAACGCCTCGGCAGCTTGCTTGGCAATGGTATAATCGCGTTCGATGGTACCGCGTTGTTCGACGACCTGGCGGGCGGAATACAACCGCGTCAGGTCTTGAAATCGAGGCTGCGCCAACCATGTTTTGGTGTCCATGACGTTTTGATCAAATTGCTCCATGTCATTCTCCTTGCTTTCGATGGTGGAGGGCGCTCATGCCATCGGCGTACCGCTGACTGACGGCAATGCGCACGATGACATCTTCTGACTTGCCAAGCGGAGTTGATTCTGAAAGCCTGGCATACCTGTTTGTAGGGCATGTGGCGAGGCAGGGAAATGGGAACCGGAGCAGGCGTCCAACCCTTGGGTGGCGTGTGGCGACAGGGGATTAACCATAACAATACGTCCTACATCCATCATCCGGCTTTACTGCCTACGGCCAGTCTACACACAGGAGGTAAGGACGTCAACTGGCGAGCAGCCAGTCGTGTTGCGAACCAACATCCGACGCGTGATCTGCTTGACACCTCGGTGCTCCTGCTCGACAATGCTGTTGAGATATTTTGCATTGGCAAATGTGAATCGGCGCCCCGTGCTCAGCATTGGAGCTGACGATGGCAGCCGCATTGGCTCTGGTCGGGCACGAAACCTGGTATTGGTGTCGTAATCCAAGAGCGATTCCGGAACCGCAAGGCTGCGGTGTTCCAAGCGGCTGAGTGGTCAGGCTGAAAGACCAAAGGTCATGGGGAGCTGTCGGCTTGAGTGAGACCGCACTCAAGGCAACGGTGGGCAAATCTGAACCTACCCGTAGCGGAGTAAGGGAATGACGACGGTAACGCTGGCATCCGGAGCAGCCGTAGAGATCGAGCAAGTACTATACGCATTCGTTAGAGACGAGGCCGTAACGGGCACGGCCTGGACGGCCGACGAGGTGTTCAGAATACTGGGCACACTGGTGCAGGAATTTGATCCCAAGAACCGGGAACTGTTGGCCAAACGCGCCGACTGTCAGTCGAGAATCGACGCGTATTACATCGGCAAGCGGCGTGCCGGTTGGGAGCCCACGGCGGCATCTGCGGCCCAGGACGCAGCAGAGTTTGAGCGGTTTCTGGTGGATATCGGCTACCTCGAACCGGAACCCCCTATTGCATTCACGATGACGACGCCACAGCTCGACCCCGAAATGGACCAGAACGGTCCCGAGCTGGTTACGCCGGTGAGCAACGCGAGCATGGCGGTCGGTGGCGCTAATGCCCGATGGGGTAGTCTGTACGATGCCTACTTCCTGAGTGATATACATCAAGAGATCGACAGGGAAGCGAGCCGCTTGGCACGGCTTCGAATGGTGGTGCATCGAACCAATGAATTTCTCGATAGCCATGTGGCCCAGTGGGAAGCCGACCTCGGATTCAATGATTTTGTGTCTTACGCCGTACGCCCGAACCCGCAAGGGCGGTACGAGCTTTTTGGTCGCACTGCGGATGGCAGGACTGCCGGGTTGCAGGACCCCACCAAGTTCGTTGGATTCAACCAGCATACAGAGCAGCTGACCGAGTTCTTTTTAGAAGACAACGGGCTGAAGATACAATGCCAGCTCTATGATGGCGGCAAGGTCAATGAGGAGAATGGCCAATTCAGAGACCTTGTGGTGGAGTCGGCCATTACCAACATCGTTGATTTCGAGGACGCGGTGGCCATTGTTGACGCCGAGGACATGGTGCTGGCCCTGCGAAACTACTTGGGACTCATCAGGGGTGACCTCCGGGCGTACAGTTCCCGCGGTATCCTCAAGACCATAAATTCTGACAAGATCTACGTCGATGTAAATGGGATCAGGCAGACGCTGAAGGGAACCAGCTTGATGTCCGTCCGCACCGTGTCGTTACACATCTATACGGACATGGTAAAGATGGAAGGCCGGGAAATTCCCGAAAGGCTCCTCGGGGTATTGCTGACCACGCTCATTGCCACCTCCCACGATCATGGCTCTAACGGAGAGACACCCGGGGAGAAGCCAGGGTCCGGCCCGGTCCCCATGAGGGGACCCAATAGCAAGAAAGGGTACGTGTACCAAGTAACCCCTAAATTACAAACCTCGGA
>JAPULM010000452.1 GCA_027294925.1 bacterium | reverse complement strand
AGTTTAATCTCTCCGATGTCCGGATGACTTGCGGCGCCGATGCGTCCAACGCAGAGACTGCCCAATTCGCCGTTTTCAAATTCAAGCGTGACGGTCGCCAGATCTTCCACATCGTTATCGGCGCATAGTTGGTGAAAGTGTGCAGCGGTACGGGCGAAAACACGTATCACCTTATTATGGGTGAGCATGGCCATGTAAGCCAGTGGATAGCACCCTTCTATAGCCAGCTCGCCCATGGGTTCGACGCCAACGCCACCATCTGCGCCGGTTGCGTGGGCGGCCTTGAGCGTTTCCAGCCAGTCCATCGGTGGATCATTTCTCTTTCGCGAGCCTTTAGGCGGCCCGGCATCTTTCGCAAAGTAGAAGTCGATGTGAAAAGCATAAGGATCACCCACTTCGCCCCGATCAATCGCGCCCTTGGCCTCAACGACAGCCGGCAAAAGATTACGATTCCACATGAGAAATCTAACGTTGTTTCTGGCCACAGCGTCGACGACCCGGTCGCATTCCGAGAGGCTATTGGACATCGGTTTATCTTGAATAACATGGAGTCCGGCATCGGCGGCTCGCACCGTTAGATCGCAATGACGATCCGCTTCACTAGAGACCACTGCCACCTGAACCTCGTGTTCGGCAATGGCTTGGGCCACATTACGAACGTAAGGAATGCCATGATCATGGGCAAACCTTTCATGACGTTCGTGAACCCAATCAGGCTGATCCGCATCGTCTGCCACGACGGCAAGTTCGAAACGGGGGTGTGCTCCCACGCCGCTGGCGACATAGCCATGCTTGACCACACTCAGAACAACGACGCGATAAGTTGTTTTAGACATAAACTCCACTTTTTTCGTGTATGACTTGCCTCGCTTTGAGCGACCGTTCGATCGCTTCGATGACTTGATGCACTGCCAGGCAATCTTTGCTGCCCACCGGGGGTCCAGTTTTCCCCTTGATCGCATCCACAAAACCTTGAAGCTCAAGGGCAAGGTGACCGAAGCCTTGGTCGCTGATCAATGCCGCAGGGTTACCACCCTTGAAGAGCAGATGGGTATTATGATGATCATCGGCATAGGCTGCGCCGGTTGATCCGATGAGAGACCAGGAATCGTAACCTTTGCCTTCAGGGTGAGCGGCAGAAAAATCGAGCAGCGCCATAGCCCCCGATGGAAAACCAAAGTGAACCTGAATGTAGTCAGGCGTTGTGCCGGTACCACCACCACCGCGTGTGAGAGCATAAACTTCAGTCGGCCTGGCGTTGAATAGCCACAACGCCAAATCTACATCCGCAAAAAGTGTGTGGGCCAGGTGGGGCCGCTTATCATGATGGATGCTGCGCCAACGGTGGACACGCAAAAGGCCTGGATGGCCAAGTTTGCCCATCGCAAGACGGTCTTTGATCACTCGAATACTCGGGGTGAGTCGCAATGTTTCCCTGACGGCAAAACACACGCCTTTCTGTTCTGCCGCATCGATCATCGCTTCAGCTTCTGCAAGAGAGCCCGCCACTGGCGCATCGACCATCATATGTTTCTGTGCACGCCCGGCGAGTTGAGCTAGCTCTGGTCCATTTGATAGCGACGTACTCACTATAACAGCGTCGAATTCCTCGCTGTGCATATTCAGCGCAGCCTCAAGTGAACCCACAACGACCGAAGCACCGATTGCTTCAGCCATAGATTTACCGAGCCGAGCGTCATTGTCTACAACGACGGTAAAGCAAGCATCCTGTAGGCGCATGGCAATGTCGCGCCAGAGGGCGGGGTTGCCCGGGCAGCCAATCACTGCCAAACGAATGGACGAATGACTCATGATTGACTTTCAACCTTTTTAAGCGTACTGAATGTCAGCCCCACTAGTTCCCGCTCTGTTGTGGAAAAACAGAGGCTGGCGAAGTATCCGACAATGACGCAAGATAGAACGCCCACTGCCGCCGTGAGAATACCGTGTAAGGGAGCATTCTCCACACTTTTTATGACGATCAGCGTGATCACCGAGGCGGCCACACCGATTGCGACGCCGACCGTATTGGCGCGTTTGGTAAACACCCCTAGAAGAAAAACACCGGCCAGAGAACTACCAAGGAGTGCCATGAACAATAGAATCAGATCCCATAAGGATTTGGCGTCTTGCCTTGAGACCAAATATGCAGATAGGGTGCCGAGAACGCCGGCAATCATCGTGATTCTGCGGGCCATCGTTAGCCGTGTCTTGTCGTTCGCATCGGGTCGCAACTTGCTATAAACATCCGTTACCAGTGATGTGGCAATGCTGTGCATACCGCTGTCCACGGTAGACATGGTGGCGGCAAAAACGCCTGCGATCACCAGACCGGCAAGTCCTATTGGCAACCTTGTTGCGATAAACCATGGGACAATAATGTCATTCTGGCCACTGGGCGGAAGCATTTCGGGTCGAGAGTGATAGAAAATAAAGAGCGCCGTACCTAGGCCGAAGAAAAGTAGCGAAGCGGGAACAACAATGGCCGCGTGGGCCCAGACGGCTCGGGCTGCGGATCGCTCTGTGGGTGTGGTCAGCAGGCGCTGCATGGGCACCTGATCACTGGTGAAAGGAACCAGTTGTATAAAAAAGCCACCGATGATCCACACCCAGAAAACATCTGATTTTAATCCGCCCGCCATCGTGAAGATGTGAAATTTGTTTTCACTGACGGCGAGATCCCACATGCCGCCGAAATTGAAATCCTCCGCAGCTAGTATAAGCCCAATACATAACAGCCCGCCGCCAGCGAGAACAATAGACTGCAACACGTCTGTCCAGACGACTGCCTCGATACCGCCGAGCACCGTATAAACTGTGCACAGTAATCCCATCACGGTGATACAGAGATAAATATTGACACCCGTTACCGTCGAGAGCGCCAAGGAGGGCAGAAGAAGAAAGATCCCCATCTTGGCGATTTGAAGGATCGTAAAGGAGATGCTGCCGTACAAACGCATCTCTGGACCAAAACGTCTCTCCAGGTACTCGTAGATCGAGGTGACATTGAGACGGCGATAGAGAGGCAAAAAGTAGTACACGGTCACGGGCGTCACCAGAATAATGCCAAGGTTGACAAGAATGGACAGCCAATTGTACCCAAAGGCTTTCGCGGGGATGGCCATAAAAGTCACCGCGCTCAGGTTCGTGCTAAAAACGGACAGGGCTGCCGCCCACCATGGTATCCGCCGCCCCGCCAAAAAGAAATCATCTGTACTCGTATTCCGCTTTGCAAAATAAAACCCCATGTATACCAGGATAAGGAGGTAGCCCACCAATACCAGGTAGTCCAGTGTGTGAAAGGGAGCCTGGGTGAATCCTGTCGACCCTGGGGCCGCGGTGTACTCTGTGGCTGGAGGAAGCGCCGTGAGAGATAGAAGCGACCATTGCGCAAGGAAGGCGTTCATAGAATCATACCGCTTCTATTTTATGTCCGCCCTGTTCCTGCTCATCGCCAAGCGCAGCGCGCGCTTCTTTTAAGTCGCTGTGCAGCGCCTGGGTGAAAAGTGAGACATCAGCACTG
>JAPULM010000451.1 GCA_027294925.1 bacterium | reverse complement strand
TGCTGTGGCAGTGCTCATTATCGCTTGTCCCTGTGCCTTAGGGCTGGCAACTCCGATGTCCATTATGGTGGGAACCGGCCGTGGAGCACTAGTAGGCGTGCTGATTAAAAATGCCGAAGCTCTGGAAGTGATGGAAAAGATTGATACCTTAGTGGTGGATAAAACGGGAACACTAACCGAAGGCAAACCTCGTTTGACTTCGGTGATAACAGTCTCCGGTCAGGATGAGACAGAATTTCTAAGCTTGGTGGCCAGCCTGGAACAAAGCAGTGAGCATCCCCTGGCAGAAGCCATTGTTAAAGGGACTCAGGAGCGAGGGATTGATTTGACCAAAGTCGCGGAATTCCAATCCATTACCGGAAAAGGGGTGATCGGGACCGTGGATAATCAAAAGGTCGCTTTGGGCAATAGTAAACTGCTCGAAGAACTGAAAATCGAGCCCGGAGCATTGAACACACAGGCTCAATCCATGCGAGGCGAAGGGCAAACCGTCATGTTTGTCGTCATCAATGACAAACTGTCAGGGCTCATCGGGGTTTCCGACCCAATCAAAAAAACCACCCCGGAAGCTATCAAATTATTGCATGAGGAAGGGATTCGCGTCGTCATGTTGACCGGAGACAGTCGAACGACCGCAGAAGCGGTTGCCCGTAAACTGGGTTTGGACGATGTGGTCGCAGAGGTTCTTCCCGATCAAAAGGCAGAAGTGATCAAACGTTTCCAAGCCGAAGGACGGATGGTTGCGATGGCAGGGGACGGCATCAATGACGCTCCCGCTCTCGCCATAGCGCATATTGGTGTGGCGATGGGGACCGGAACGGATGTGGCAATGGAAAGTGCGGGAGTGACCTTGGTCAAAGGCGACTTGCGCGGGATTGTGAAAGCTCGCAAACTCAGTCGGGGAACCATGCAAAACATTCGGCAAAATTTATTTTTTGCTTTTGGTTATAACACCATAGGGATTCCTATTGCCGCCGGTGTTTTATATCCGTTTTTTGGACTTTTGTTGAGCCCTATGATCGCCAGCGCCGCAATGAGTCTGAGCTCGGTTTCTGTGATCGGAAATGCCCTTCGATTACGAAAAATCAATCTATAAGGAATGGTTAACAAAAAACAACCAATCTGGTTCGCAGTGCGTTGTCGTTTTCCAAGAAGCTCGCCAATCACATCGGTGCCATCAAGATGTTTATTTGCCACTATAACCTGACGAGAGCGACGGGGTAGCGCCAGCAATACATGGAGTTATGCCAGTACGGCCATGCCGTAACGGGATTTGAGTTGGCGATTTTCGCTGAACCGTTTGGCGTCAAGCATCGAAATATCGATACTCGACGCCTGCCCATGTACAATCAATTCCGCCATGCTGAGGCCGATCATGGGTGACTCCTTGAAGCCATGGCCGCTGAAGCCGACAGCGACGTAGAGCCCATCAATCCCGTCGATACGATCCATGATTGGGTGCCAGTCCGGGGTAACGGTGAATAAGCCTGACCAACCGCCGCGAAATAAGGCGTCGCACATGCCGGGCATACGCTTGATGAGCCGATTGCAGGTTTCTTCAACCAGTGGCATATCAACGCCCTGATTGTAATCATCAGGACCCACGACTTCTTCTTCCCCCAGGCCGATGAGAGTCAGATGACCCACATCAGGGCGAGCTGACATCTCATAGACCACATCGCCAATGATCGGGTGGTCGGGTACGCGGTCTTGTGGCCTGCGTAGCATCACCACTTGATGGCGCAGGGGCTGAATCGGTAACTCAAGGCCAATTTTTTGTAGCAGAGCACCTGACCACGGGCCAGCGGCAACGACAACGTATGCGGTCTCAATGCGTTCCTCCGCGGTGACGACTGCCGAAATCCGGCCATGGTTAATTTCAATGTCGATGACCTGAGCGCCTGACTTGATGCGCGCACCTAATTCGCGCGCTCGGCGGGCATAGCCGGTGGTGACCAAGTACGGGTCGGCGTAACCGGAGTCCGGTTCGTAGGCAAATGCCTCCTCGTCCGTGACGGCCAACATTGGGGCAATCTCACGTACATCGTCGGCGGATACAATATCGACGTTGACGCCCAGCCCTTTGTGCATGGCGACATTGGCTGCCATTGCCTCACGTTGGTCGGCATTGACGATCAAAAAATATCCCGTCCGCGTATAACCTGATGGACTGCCGATTAATGTCTCAAACTGTTGAAATACCTTGAGGCTTTCCCAGGCCATACGGGTGGTGACCTCGTTGGAATAGTGCATCCTGAGGATGGCTTGCGAGCGGCTTGTCGAACCGGATGCTAGGACGCCTTTTTCAAGCAACAGCGTATCGGTCATGCCGAGTTGCGCCAGATTGTATTGGATACTGCATCCCATTACGCCGCCGCCAATGATGACCATTTCTGCTGTGGTCGACATGTACAATTCCTCTCAGCGATTTATGTCTGGTTTGTCTCGATTTCCTGCTGTTTACCCGGACATCAGTTTTCGCACCTCAGTCCTCAACCTCAAGCGCCCAGTTGCGAAAAAACAAACCCTGACGTGCAATGGGGGCCGTTCGCGCTTCGATTTCCTGCATCTGCGGCATTGATAACGGGACAAAATCGAGGGCCGCTTCGACGTTGGCTTCGACATGGCCAGGATGGTCACAGCCCACGATGGCCGTACTCACCAAGGGAGTCCACACATAGTGTAACGCCTCTTGCATAGTCAGGGTGCCTGAACGGTGTGCCATCGACCAGAAATTTTGTTCGGCGTTAGGTGGCGGCGTCCAGCTCGATAGCAGACGGCTGCGAGCCGGCACTTTCATGGCGATAATGCCCATTTGTTTCTCAACTGCCGTCGGCAGAAGACGGGCGGCAAAACTAGCACAGTGAGGGTCAGCAGCATTTAAGGCCATCAAAATACAGTCGAAGTCGAAGCGCCGCAATCCTTCCAGCAAGGGGGCCGGATCGAAATGGCCTGTGATGCCTAGAAACCGGGTGCGGCCGTCTTCCCGGGCTTGCAAAAGGGCTTGTAAGGCACCGTCTGAGGCAAAAACTCGTTCGATTTCTTCCTGGTGTTGGATATTATGAATTTGCCACAGATCAACATGGTCGGTTTTTAGCAGCTCAAGGCTTTCATCAAGCAGCTTGAGCGACCCGTCACGGCTACGATCATGTGTCTTGGTAGCAAGAAACACCCGTTGCCGATCGCCGTCTAGCGCCTTACCAATGTTGCGCTCGCTTTCCCTCGCCCCAGCGCTATAGCGTGGTGCCGTATCAATGTAATTGACGCCTAGCTCAAGTGCCCGGCGCACCACGGCGATGGCTGTTTGTTCCGCATCCGCTTGCTCAATAACCCCCTGTCCGCCAAGACTGAACAGGCCAACCTCGTGCCCAGTGCGTCCTAGAGGGCGGGTCGGCATTGACGGTGAGGGGGTATTGGTGGACTCTTGGTGATGATCGCTTGGCATAGCTTGTCTCCTATCCTCCACCTATCCTACAGGTTGTGATGGCTTCTCAGGCACCGTCTAAAATGCATATGAGGCCTCTTCACCCTTCTGGGGATAGAGGAGATTTCTCTCTTTTACGGCGCAGCTGCCGGTGGCTGACGTTGATAGAACATGGTTGCTTGCTCAAAGGCATGCGCCAATTGCAAAATGGCGACATCCGCGTGTGGCGGGCCGACAATTTGCAGTCCAACCGGCAGCCCGTCCGGCGTAAAGCCGCAAGGCACCGAAATGGCCGGGCACCCGGTCATGGTGATCGCATAGCACAATCCCATCCAATCAATATAGGTGTCCAAAGGCTGTCCATTGATCTCGGTTGGATATTCTTGCTCAAGCGAAAAGGGAGGAACTTGCGTGGTGGGTAGGCACAAAAATTCATACTGCTTAAAAAATGCCACCATCTGCAAATGTAACGTGGTGCGCTGCTCCTCCGCTCTCGCGACGTCGAGTGCCGACAGGCGCAGGCCTTGCTCAGCGTTCCAGATTACCGTTTGTTTCATTTTATCTCGTTGTCGTGTCAGGTGTTCAGCATGCCGGTGGGCAAAGATGTAGGCACGTACGGTTTGAAAGCTTTCATCGGCGCCTTGCAGATCGGGTTCGGCATCTTCAACCACACAGCCGAGATCGGCAAACGTGCCACGTTGGGCGTCACACACCTGCGTAATGACCGGTTCCACCGGATAACGTCCGAGGTCCCGGCTCCAGGCGACGCGTACGCCGCGAAAATCTCGACCCAAAGCGGCTCGAAAATCGTCCGCCGGGCACTGCAGGGCATTTGGCACGCGCGGGTCAGGGCCGGCAATCACCGATAATTGTAAGGCCACATCTCGCACCGTTCGCCCCATCGCGCCCGTTACCGAAAGAGCCGAAAAACCCATCTTTGACGGCCATACCGGGACGCGTCCCGCGCTATTGCGAAAACCGACAACATTGGACCACGCCGCCGGATTGCGCAACGAGCCTCCGGTGTCGGAGCCCTGGGCGATCGGTAGCATTCCACAGGCCAGCGCCACGCCGGCGCCACCACTGGAGCCACCACAGGTTTTATGGAGATCGTAGGGATTACAGGTGGCGCCAAACACCGGATTAAAAGTCTGTGAGCCGGCCCCAAATTCCGGCGTATTGGTTTTACCCAGCACAATGGCGCCCGCTTGTTTGTAACGTGTGACCACTAGGGCATCTTGTTCAGGCACGTGGTTGGCATAGATCGGCGATCCATAGGTGGTGCGGATGCCTTGCGTATCGACCAGATCTTTAATGCCCACCGGCAATCCGTGTAGTGGGCCAATCGCCTCACCGCGTGCTTGTCGCAGATCAGCCTGCTCTGCCGCCTGTAATGCCGGCTCCGCTACCAGCGTACAGATGGCATTAACCTTTGGATTGACACGTTCAATTTGATCTAAATGCGCAGTCATCAGCTCAACGGCTGAAATCTGCCTGGATGCAATCAGCTCTGCTTGAGCCGTTGCATTAAGAAATACCAACCCGTTCGGTGACATGTTGTTTGCCTTTGGTTTCGCTCTCTGTCTAGCGCATCATCGGTTTAACGCCGACCGTCCCTAGCATAATCCTTAAAATCCGTCTGGACAAGACATAAACAACCATTTTATGGCTTGTCGAATATCTAAAACAGCTGTTTTTCCTATGTCTTGACGATGTCTTGTGGCTTGACTTAAAGCCACAACCGTGGTTTAGATTGGTGTCAGGCAACCGAGATCGGACCACCTACCGCCGTCTGGCCGTGGTCAAAGGAGATAAGCAAGGCAGTTTGGCCTAAATATGGAAACGTATTGCTACCAGTTGGTGAGCGGCATCGCGAGCAGCCGGTGGATGAATTTCGGCTTGCCTCAAAGAGCGCTTTTTGCCACAATGGGGTCCAGGTCAACAGCGGTTGCTGTTGGCCTGACGAGCACTGACAAGCTTGCATGATACGTCATTAGAACTATTTGAGACAAGGGGAGGAGAGAGCATGGCGTCGAC
>JAPULM010000450.1 GCA_027294925.1 bacterium | reverse complement strand
CTGCTGGTGGGCATGCAGGTGTTTGCAAGCCAGGGCGTATCGGCAGGAACTGCACCTAGATGGAAACCAGGAGGGAGTCCAGCGCCAACCGTGTCGGGCGTCACCGTAGGTGCCAAATTGTCACAGACGAAGCTGGTTCAGGGACAGGATGGCACCGTATATGTGAATCTATCCATCCATACACCGCAAGGCCATAACGAACAAGAGGCCAAAGCACCTACCGACTTCGTCGTGGTACTGGATCGGAGTCCCTCCATGCTGGCCGCCAATAAGTTCCCATTTGCAAAAGCGGCGGTGGTGGAACTGATCAACAAACTCGATGAGGGGGATCGTCTTGGCCTCATTGCGTTTGACAGACGCGCCCAGATTTACTCCGAGTTAGTCGACATCACACCGCGTGCGCGGCAACGATTGATTCACCTGGTGAACAACTTGACCGTTGGGTCGGCCACCAACATTGGTGACGGATTGATACGCGCCAGAGCATTGATCGAGGCAAGCCCTTCGCATCGGGTCAAAAAAATTCTCTTGCTGTCTGACGGCGAAACCAACAGAGGGATAACCGATCCTAACGCCCTGGCACGAATGGCAAGCGACATTAGCTCCAGACACATCGTGCTGTCAACCATCGGTATGGGGTTGGGATTTAATGAAGCGCTGATGGCGTCTCTGGCTGATCATGGCATGGGTAACTATTCCTATCTGGAGCATTTAAACACACTGGGACATATTCTTGCCAAGGACCTTGAAGACACCCATCTAATCTACGCAGCGAACAGTGAACTCCGGTTGCAACTGCATGATGGCGTTAAACTGGTGGATGCAGCAGGCTATCCAGTAGAAAAAATCGGTCGCCACGCGACATATATACGGATCAAGACCGGTCAGCTATTGAGGGGTTCACACAAGACCCTGGTGCTAACCCTTAACTCTCCAACTGCGACCCCTGGTGACTTTAGTCTAGGCGATATCGCATGGCAATTTAGCGTAGATGGTCAGGCAAAGCAGGCGACGGTCGAGCGCCAACAGCTGGCCTATGCCGTTGTTGAGCCGGCTAAAAAGAAGGAAGCGATGGCTTCAATCAGCAAAAAGGTCTACCGCAAAAGCTGGTTACGTAACAACCTGGGCCGTATGCGGCAGAAGTTTTACCAGCAGGTGAAGGAAGGCAACAAAAACGAGGCGCAGGCCGTTGTTGACGATTACCGCCGCGAACTCCGCAAGGCCGAGGAGGACAGCGGTCTCAGCATCAGGAACCAAAAGCTTGATAAAGATCTTGCTGAAATGGAAACCGGGCTGGAGGATGCCTTTAGCGGCGCGCCTGCAGTACAGGCCGCGAAGCGCAATAGCTTTTCCAAAAGCATGCAATCTCGCAGTCGGGACGAACAGCGTAAGTAATGCGCTGACCTACCAGCCGCACCCTATATTAGGTGTACAGAACATCTTAAGCCTTTTTCGCCCTCGCCCCCTCGGGGAAGAGGGTTGGGTGAGGGGGGAGGTTATAGAGGTGCCGCTAGGAAGCATTATCCTAAGGAGACAGGTTATGACCTTGATTACCAGGCTAGAACGACTTTTTAAAGCAGATGCGCATAGCATTTTGGATTGGCTGGAGGATCCGGAAGCCGTGTTAAAACAGGCCATTCGTGATATGGAAGGGGAAATTGAGAAGGGTGAACAGATGCTCGCAGATCTGAGCCGAAAGGCGGCGCGGTTGCAGTATTTTGTTGAGACCGTAGAGACGCAAATTGCTGAACTTGGACATCAAATTGATATTTGTTTTGAGGAAGACAATGGTGAACTTGCACGAACCTTTATCCGTAAGAATTTAGAAGCTGAGAAACGACTGACGACAGCTGCACGTCTGGTCGCTGATGTCACGGCTAACAAAGATGCCCAACAGCGCAAGATTGACGAACAAAAGGAGCAGCTCAAGACGATCGTGGAAAAGACGCAACTGTTTGTCGAAAACCTATGTCAGCCAATCAGTCAAGAACCCGTGACGACATTTGAAAGTTCACACTCAGCTGTATCTGATGAGGAAGTAGAAATTGCGTTTTTGCACGAAAAGAGAAACCGTAGCGAGTCTGAATCCCAACAAGAGAACAATAAAGAAGACAACGTTAATGATCAGGGAGTCTAAACAAAGATGAGGAAGCCAACGCTCATACAGGGTATATTGACGGCCTTTGTGCTCAGTGTCGTATCGATGCCGTTGTTGATGGTCCTTTCGATATTGCCGCTTAGCACGGCTAACCCGGTCCTGATTGCCATACTGACAGCCTGTTACATCGTCTATATCTTGTCACGACGTGACTCGGGAGTCGGCCGAATAACGCTAGGTGTGGTAACGTTGGGCGCCTTGTCCGGGTCATGTTTTATTGGGTTGTCCACAGGCGTTGTGACGCTACTCGCAGTGGGGCTGATTTGGTTAGTGCGCTCGTTTCTGCGTTATTCAAGCCTGCTGTCTGCTATGATGGATGGGCTACTATGCACGGTAAGTTTAGCATCTGCCTCAGGAGCAGCAATGCTTACCGGAAGTGTGGTTCTCGCCGTGTGGTGTTTTTTTCTGATCCAGGCGCTGTGGGTATTTATTCCACCCAAATTCGAGTTTTCGAGAAGGCAGCGAGTCTTTGAGCCGGCCAGCGACCAGCGACACGAGAGTACGGATCATTTTTCCCGCGCCTATCATGCTGCCGAAGAGGCCATCCGCTGCTTGGCTCAACAGACCGTGTAACAGGCTGTCATCGCACCAAGGGGGCAGGCCTAGAACGATATCAATAGGCCTATCCCTTTGTTTTATTTGCTTTGCGTCAGACCTCCCAAGTCTGCTGGCGGTATCCCATATCCCAGAACATGTACTCGAATCGCGACGTCATGACGAAATGCTCGGCGAGTCGTTCTTTCGCCTCTGCCGTCAGCGTCTCCGCCACACTGTTGGTCAGGGCGATGACCTGCTGCACGACGTCGGCAAACTCGTCGCCGGCGTATGTATCGATCCACTGTTGGTAGATCGGTACTGGCGAGCCCAGGCGTTCTAACGCCTTGCCAACCTCCCAGTAAATCCAGTAACAAGGTAAGAATGCCCCTAAACCTTCGTGGAATGGCCGCTCGTAGGCGACGCGCAGGAGATACGAGGTGTAGAGCACATTGTTCGGGGCCTGCGGGGTCGCATACACCTGCTGGGGGGAGAGGTTCCACTTCTCGAAAAAGCTACCATGCAGCGCCCGCTCGACCACAATAGCATTTTTGGCGTGGTCGTTGAACATCACCGACGTGTCGTCAGCCGGCGCCTTAGCCGCTAAGAGCGACAACCCCCTGGCAAAGTCTCGCAAGTACAACGCGTCCTGAATCGCGTAGAACCGAAACGCCTCATCGGTCAGCGAGCCGTCGGTTAGCCCCGTTACGAAAGGATGCGTCAGAATATGGTGATAAATACCCTCAATACGCTGAAAAAGTTGTTCGGAAAACTGGGCCATGCCGGTCTCCTTGATGGGGAGGGGGTCAAGTCTTTCTATTTACTATGAGCCCTGAGGATGCCCCAGTTGAGCTTGTACCCTGTCGATCATCTGGGCCAACGTCGGTTCTCTTTCTATCCGTTCTCTCACCATCTGGGCGCTGCGTGAGACACTGGCGTAATGGCTCAAGCCAAAATAGGAAGCAATCTCCCCAAGCCGATATCCACCCAGCTCTCGACTCAGGTATAACGCCACCTGACGAGCCGGGTTGGCCTGGCCTCGCCCGCGCCGTGTGTTCAAAAGGTGCTCTGACGCGACACCAAACACCGCTGCGGTGCTACCAACGATCGCCTCCAAGGTGGGGGCATGCCAGCGTCGAACGCGATCAGAAATTTCGCTATCAACCACCCGATGCGTGGCCACCGATGCCTCAAAGGCTGCATCACCCAGAATGGGAGCCTGCTGACTACCACCGTAGAAGCGCTCCATGTCTTTATCAACGCCCCGTTCCACAAAGTCGCGATAGGCGGCTTGCGGGCGTCGGGTTCCCGCCATCTGCAACGTCATTGAGGTGCTCAGCCAGGCGGGGGCTACCGCCAACCCAACGTAGGCCGGGTAACTGGACCAGGCATAGGCTTCAGCTTGAGGGACAATTCCGGCTAGGAGCGGATTGAGATGGATATACCGGCTGACCGCCAACAGATAGGTGTCGGCATCGATCAAGATCGCCTTATAGCGTCCACGGAATAAGGGACCATCACGCCCTGCGAGTCGATTGATGCGTTGGGTATAGAGGCCACTCAGATGACGCATGGCCCGACCCAACTGTCCCATCGGGGTGTGGATGAGGAGGTGGTAATGGGTGTCCATCAGACAATAGGCGTGACATTCAAGGCGGAAGCGCTCGCTCAGCTCAGCCAACAGATCGAGAAACAGATGGCGATCGGCATCTGCTCGGTAGATGGCCTGACGGTTAGCTCCGCGATTCATGACATGATACCATGCGCCTGGGAATTCAATACGTAGTGGACGTGCCATGACGGTAATGTTACGTTATCATAATATAAATAGCAAGACTTGACCCCCTCCCCTTGGGACAGAGCCTGCGTCACTATTTCATACCTTTCCGCAACGGAGAGCCTTGACAGAATCAGAATGGCTGCAATATACTATCGCATTACCATCACCGCTTCTCTGCTCAGGGTTAGAGAAAGAAGATGGGAGTTACATTCTCACGGACAGGTGTTCTGTGCTGTCAGTTATGCTGTTCAAAGCTCGTCAACTTGTCCCCATGCTGCTGGTCTGCATGGCTCTCGGGGCAGTTGCCTGCCAATACCACATCGCCCCGATCGATCACCAGCACTCCGCGCCCAGCGAGCACCACGCCACTCCTTCTGCACACTCCGTGCTACACTTCTTCTGCCAGACAGCCGTATTATCGGCAATGATGTTGTTCGCCTTGCTAATCTGCTTTTTGCTTTATGCCACGCCCCTGGTGTTGAAACACACCGCACCTGTGTCCTCCCTGTTTAGACCGCCTAGACACACCGCATACTAGCCTTTTTTCCCACGAGCAGTACCTTCCCTGTAAGCACGAGTACGGTTTGCATCTTCAACAGAGATCGTTGGCAGGTCTCTGTGCCGCGCTACGAGGAAGGTTGCTTCACAGTGGTTTGAGGCGCGGAATTCTTCCGCTGCATGGGTTCGAAGCCGCGCCGTTACCAGCGTGTCTATCGTTCGTAGACAGGGGTCTATAGATGAAATATTTGTGCATGGGTGGGCAACAAACTCTGCTTATGCTGCTCATCACGATGCTGCTGGGCGTTCCTGCTAGCGCTGCCGTCCAGGTCTTAAGCATCGATGAGGCGGTGCGTCTGGCACTGCAAAATAATGTTAACCTCCAGGCCCAGCGCCACACCATCGCCGAGGCAGAGGGTGAACTCCTCAGCGCCCGCATCTTTCCCCATAATCCCCAACTCGAAGTGGAGGGCGCTGCCGGCAGTGAGCGCAATGGAGAGCGTGAAGATGCCCACAGTTTTGGGGTAGAATTGTCGCAAGAACTTGAACTTGGCGGCCAGCAGCGGCTGCGCATACGGATTGCCACCGCAGGGCTGAAACAAACCCAATGGGAAGTGCGTGATGCGCAGCGGGAATTGATCAAAGAGGTCAAAGAGGCCTTCTATCGTATCTTGTTCCTAGAGGAAAGGCAGACCTTCGTCAAGCAGACGGTAGATCTGGCGCAGCAGCTTTCACGTATTGCTGAAGCGCGCTTCAGCGCCGGTGAAAGCCCGCAGTTGGATGTTAATCTCGCCCTCGTTGAGCTGCAAAACACCCTCCGCCAGCGCGGCGAAGTCCGGCGGCGGCTCACGCAAGCGCGCTTTGCCCTCAACCGCTTGCTCGGACACCCGGTCGGCGCTCCGCTGGACCTGAGTGGCAGTCTCGGCATCCCCCCGCAGCCCATCGATACCACACAATTACTCTTGCAGGCCCTGCAGCAGCGCCCTGACCTGCAAAGCCGCAGTGCCGCTGTCGAGATAGCGACAGGCGAGGTGGGGTTAGCCAAGGCTGAACGGATTCCTGACGTCGAGGTGGGCTTCATCTTTGAACAGGAGGTGGAAGGCGAGAATGTCAAGAACGTGTTTGGCGGCAAAATTTCCTTCCCTCTGCCGCTGTGGAATCGTAACCAAGGCGAGATTCGTGCTGCGCAGGCTCGCTTCCGGGCGGCCGAATTGGAGCGCATGGCGTTGCAGCAGGCCATTGAAACCGAGGTCGTCAGCGCTGTCGCCGAAGTGAATCAATTGCGCCTAGCGGTGCAGCTCTTCGAACAGACGATTCTGCCACAGAGTCGGGAAAATCTCACGCTGCTGCGGCAGGCGTTTGCTGCCGGCGAAATTGGCATTGTGGCGCTCATTACCCAGCAGCGCGAGTTTATTGCCACGAACAATGAGTATCTCGACACACGGTTCGAGTACCAAGAGGCGTTGGCAGTCCTTCAAAGCAGCACTGGTGCTTATCTCAAAGGTCAACAGTGACCTTACATCCTGGAGAGGTCGTCTTATGGAACGGTTCGAGCATGATCGACCCTACGTCGTCCGATGGTATCTTCTCCTGTCGCTTGGTCTTGTCATCTCGCTCAGCAGTGGTTGCCGGGATAGGGCAGAGCAAGACCCGGCTGGGCCGGCAGCCGCAGCGCCCAAGACAGCGTCGTCGGCCCATCAGGAATCACAGCCCCATGCGCATGATGGGGCAACGGCGCCACATACGGATAGGGCTACGAACCAGCAGGGTATTCGTCTTAGTGCCACAGCCAGAGCCAATCTTAACCTGCAAATCGCCGAAGCGGCGCCACGCAGAATCGAACAGATTCTAAAAATTCCGGGGGTGGTGAAAGCCCATCCCGATCGTCTAGCCCATGTCACCCCGCGCCTCGAAGCTCGTATCGAGAAGGTCTACATCAACGTTGGTGATACCGTGCAGCAAGGCGCCCCGCTCCTCGATCTAAGTAGTGTGGAGGCTGAAAAGCTCCAGGTCGAGTTGCTCAGCGCGGTCAAAAACCTGGGCATTGTTGAGCAGTCCTATAAGCGTACCAAAGAGTTGACCGAAAAAACGGTGCTCATTGAGCTTGAGGATCTCCAGCAGGAATTGATCAAGCTACATGGCGAGCTGCAACTCGCTGCCGCAGCGGTCGAGCGTGCACAACGACTCTCAGATAAAGTGATAGCCCGCAAAGATCTGCTGGCTGCGCAAACAGAGCATCAGCAGGCCCGCGGCGCCTATGATGCGATAGAGCGCAAACTGCGCACCTATGGCATCACGGCGGCGCAGATCCGCACCATCATGGAAAGCGGCCGCCAGCAATCGGTGCTGAAAAATTTGGCATTGAGCCCCCAGGCCGCGGTGCGGAAATATCTCATTCTGGGCGAGCCCGGTGAGCTCTTCGAGCTAGAGGCTGAATATCGCGAAAAGCGGGTCGAAGTTGAGAGCTTGAAACGCCAGTTGCAAATCCTCGGCTTTAGTACTGCCGACCTCAGGGCCATCCTGCAGCGCGGTGTTCCCCGTGCAACGTTCACCCTGACGGCGCCCATCACAGGCACCGTGACAGTACGGGAGGCGACCCCTGGGGCCGTGGTTGAGCCGGCCGAGAAGCTAATTGAAATTGTCGATACGTCAGTGGTGTGGGTCGAAGGCGATGTGGCAGAGAATCGCCTCGCCATGGTGCATGCGGGACAGGCGGCGCGGGTGCGGGTGGTGGCGTACCCCGAGGCGGTCTTCACCGGCACGGTGCGGTCCGTCGGTCGCACGGTGGATCCCGACAAGCGCACCGTACACCTCTGGGTCGAGGTGACCAACCCGGAGGACAAGCTGTTGCCCGGGATGTTCGCCGACTTGACCATTATCACCCAGATGGCCACGCAGGCTCTGGCCGTACCCCCGCAGGCGGTCATTAGCGAGGGCGCCGAGAAGTTTGTCTTCGTGCAAAATGGGGATACCTACACCAAGCAGAATGTCGTGTTGGGGCTTAAAGATGATCGCTACGTGGAGATTCGCGATGGGATCTTCCCGGGTGACCGAATCGTCATTCGGGGTGGATACGAACTCAATTCTGTGAAGGCACTGGCCACCCAGCAGGCTCAGGGTGGTGATGGCCATGGCGGACACGCACACTAACGGAGGGCCAGAACCATGTGGTCACGCCTGATCGCCTTTTCCATTCGCAATACGCCGTTGGTGCTGTTCGTTGCTCTGTTGGTCATCGGCTTCGGGGTGTACACCTTCGGCAGCTTGCCGGTTGACGTCTATCCGGACATCAACGATCCGCGCGTCACCATTCTGACCGAGGCACACGGCTGGTCCCCGGAAGAGATGGAGACGTTAGTCACCTTCCCCCTCGAAAGCGCCTTCAATGGCATGCCATTTGTCAAACGGGTGCGCTCGTCCTCCGGCATCGGTCTGTCGGTGGTGTTCATCGAATTTGACTGGGGCACCGATATCTTCCTGGCCAGGCAATTGGTCAGCGAGCGGCTGCAGCTCGTCGCTCCGACCCTACCGGAGGGTGTCGAGGCGCCGATCATGGGACCCGTCACTTCGCGTCTAGGGGAAATTCTCGAGTACGCCGTGGTGGACGAGCAGGGTAAATATAGCCCTATGGCGCTACGCGATATCAACGACTGGCAAATCCGCTATCGCTTACAGTCGCTCGGTGGCATCGCCAATGTGATCAATCAGGGTGGCCTGGTCAAACAGTATCAGGTGCTGGTGCGACCCAGCGCCTTGCTGAACCACGATATCAGTCTCGAAGAGGTGATGGAGGCGCTGGAGCAAAGCAATGTCAACTCGGCCGGCGGCTTCTATCTCGACGGCACCCAGGAAGCCTTGATCCGCGGTCTGGGGCGTCTGGAAAATCTGGACGATTTGCGCCAGGTGGTGGTGAAGGTGCGAGACGGTGGCACGCCCCTGCTGTTGCAAGATGTGGCTGAGATTCGCCTCGATGGACAGCGCAAACGCCGCCGCGGCGCCGGCACCCTTAACGGCAGAGAAGCGGCGCTGGGGAAAATCAGCAAACAGCCAGGCGTCAACACGCTGCAACTCACCGCCAAAATTCAACAGGCTTTTGAAGGCTTGCGCGCCTCGTTACCTGAGGGTATCTCTCTGAGGACTGAATACGTGCAGGCCGATTTTATCGCCCGTGCGGTGAACACCGTGCAGGTGGCGCTGCTGGAAGGGGCCATCCTGGTGGTCGCGGTGCTCTTGCTGTTTCTGTACAATCTGCGCACTGCCCTGATCACCCTGCTGGCGATTCCGTTGTCACTCATCGCTACGCTGCTGATCAACAACTGGCTTGGACTCACTGTCAACATCTTTACCATTGCCGGTCTCGTCGTGGCGGTGGGCATGGTGGTCGATAATGCCATCATCTATGTCGAGAATAGCTTCCGCCGCCTGCGCGAATATTACGCCCACCCGACGGCGGAACAGCCTAGTGAAGTGGTATTCCGGGCCTCCAATGAGCTAGCCGACTCCATTGTGTTTGCCACCCTGATCATTACCCTGGTGTTTATGCCGCTGTTTGCTCTCTCCGGCATCGAAGGCCGCATGTTCCAACCGCTCGGTATTACCGTCATCATTGCCATGGCGGTCTCCTTGCTAGTGGCTCTTACCGTCACCGTGGCGCTGTGCAATCTCTTGCTGACCCGCCAGAGTTTGCCGGCGCGCGAAGCGCCCGTGGTGCGCTGGATCAAGCGCGCCTATCGCCCCATCCTGCACCAGGTCATGCAGCGCCACCGCTGGGCTATCGCGGTGGCGGTTGGGCTGATCGTGGTCGCCGTTGGGCTGCTACCGTTCCTGGGCCAAGAGTTCCTGCCGGTGATGGATGATGGCACCCTGGTGCTGAACGCCACCCTGCCGCCGGGCACGAACCTCGAAACCACCCAGCGGATCGGCAAGCGTCTGGAGCAAACACTTCTCAAGCTGCCCTTTGTGGTGTCCACCTCCGGTCGTACCGGGCGGGCGGAGGGCGACGAGCACGCCGAAGGGGTGAATGTCAACGAGCTTCTGGTCAACATCCTACCGCCTGAACAACGCCGTCAGTCGATGCAAGAGGTGCAACAGGAGATCCGGCAGGCCTTGCAGGGCTTCCCGGCTCTGATCAACATCGGCCAGCCACTCCAGCATCGCCTCGATCATCTGTTGTCCGGTGTCAATGCGCAACTCGCCCTGAAGTTGTTCGGGCCCGATCTCGGCGTATTACGCCGCAAAGCCCGGGAGATCGAGGCTGTGGTGGCAACGGTGCCAGGTGTTGCCGACCTACAAGTGGAACAACAGGTGGACATCCCGCAACTGCAATTCCGCGTCAACCGTGCGGCGGCGGCGCGCTACGGGCTGCCGGCCGGGAAGCTGGCGCATTACATCGAAACGGCCTTTAATGGCGAGGTGGTCAGCCAGATTCTGGAAGGGCAACGGCGCTACGACCTGTTTCTACGCCTGACGGAGGAGAGCATCAGCGATCTTGACACCATCCGGGCGCTGCGCGTCACCACCCCGGCCGGACCGCATGTGCCGCTGGGCGAACTGGCCGATATACGCTTTGCCCCGGGCCCCAACATCATTAACCGGGAGAACGTCTCCCGGCGCATCGTCATCCAGTGCAATGTCAGCGGCCGCGACCTGGGCAGCTTTGTGGCAGAAATTCAACAAAAGATCGCCCAACAGGTGGTGCTCCCAGAAGGCTATTTTCTCTCCTATGGCGGACAGTTCGAGAGCCAGCAGCAGGCCACCCGGCAGTTGATCATTCAACTGGCCTTTGTGTCGGTAGCCATGTTTCTTCTGCTGCAGCTAAGCCTGGGCTCGTGGCGCATGGCCCTACTGGTGATGCTGAACTTGCCGCTGGCGCTGGTCGGTGGCATCGTCAGCGTGTTTTTTTCCGGTGGTACCCTGAGCATTCCATCTCTGGTGGGTTTTATTTTGCTGTTCGGCATCGCCGTACGCAACGGGATAATTCTCATCATGCACATCAATGACCTGCGGGCTGAGGGTCAGCCTTTGTACGAGGCGATTCTGGCCGGGGCTGAGAATCGTATCAGTCCGGTGCTGATGACGGCGTTGACCACCGGCCTGGGTATGCTGCCCTTAGCCCTGAGCAGTGGTTCGGGCGCCGAACTCCAGAAACCCCTGGCCATCGTTATTGTCGGCGGTATTTTTTCCTCGACGGTGCTGACACTTCTGATTTTGCCGGTGTTCTATTACCTGGTTGAACGACGCTGGGCCACCCCGGTTCCCGCTACCCCTACC
>JAPULM010000045.1 GCA_027294925.1 bacterium | reverse complement strand
GATATAACGGGGTGATACATGGGTTGACGGAGGCGAATTAGGGTCGCCCATTGGTGGTAAATCACTGGCGGCATATAGCAAGACTGCTGCTGCCAGTATTAAGGCAAGTCCACCCCAATGTCTCACGGCTTGGCCCTCCGTACCGTTCGATAGATGGCGGTGACAAAAAACACAGTGGTAATGACAGCCCCAATGGCCGCCTCAGTAAACGCCACGTCAAGGGCGCCTAAAATGGCAAAATAAAGAGCCGAAAAAAAACTAAAGGCGCCGAAGATAATCACCGCAGCAAGTAGATCGCGAATTAACACCGCTGCAATCGCACAGACCACTATGAGGAGTAGAAAAAACGTCGATAGGAGTTCCATTTATAAGCCGTTTTCTTTCCGAAGCCAGGGCACCAAGCCACTTTTGAGAGCTGCACGCGCCAAGGCGTGTGTTGCAGTTGGGTTGGCTAAGGCGATAAAAACAGATATGAGCAATATTTTAACGCTGTATAGAGAAATTCCGGCATGCAGCGCCAAGCCGATCAAGACGAGTGCAACGCCAAGCGTGTCGCACTTGCCCATTGCATGCAAGCGGGTATAAAAGTCGGGTAAGCGCAGGATGCCCACAACGCCAGCAAGAATAAATAGCAGTCCGATAATGACAAGGAGATCTGCGAGCAGCGTCACGGGTGCTCTGTTCCCTTCCGTTCAAAATATTTAGCTAAGACGAGAGAGCCAATGAATCCAAGTAGACTGTAGGATAAGGTGATGTCGACGAAAATTTCGACACGGTTGGTCATGAAGCCCAGCAACACAAGTAAAACAATGGTTTTGGTCGCAATGAGACCCAGACCGGTAAGGCGATCGAATATCGTGGGGCCGCGCAAAACGCGGTAGAGCGATAAGGTCATGGCCAGTGCCAGGATTATTACCGCAAGGGTAAACACATGCGTCATCCGACTTCTCCTGGGCTAGGTGACTGATCGTTATCCGAAAACAGATTGGTGACACGTTGCTGCATATCGCCCTCGCCAGTTGCCGGGAGTAGTCCTTGTAGGCTAGTTTCGGTTAGCACATGAACAAGAAATTCGTCGCCCTGGACATCAATGGTTACGGTTCCTGGCGTCAAGGTGATCGAGTTGGCCAACGTTAAACGTGCCAGGGCGTGTGGTAGCTTAACTTGAAACCTCACCATACGAGGGGCAATTGGCATTTTCGGATGCAAAACGACGTAAGCAATATGGAGACTAGAGATAACAATTTGCCAAAGCAACCATGGCACGTAAGTCAGCAGGCGCAGCCAGGGATGTACTGCAAACGGATTCAGGTTTGCTGGACCAATGGCCGGTGGGAGCAAGAGAAGTCGATGGGTGCCAAGCGTGATGGCAAGTGCGCTTAACATGCCGACCGAAAGATGAAACGGATCAAACTTACCTGAGAGTACAATCCAGAGCGTCATCAGTGCTACGGTCAGGGGTACAAAGTGTCGAAGGCGAGGTACGTTTTGCACGGAGTTCATCCCGCTCAGTCTATCCAGAGCGGTTAAGGTGTGGGAAATAGGCGTTTCAACTTGCATAGGTTGAGTTAGCTCTTCATTTCGTAATTATGCGGGAACTCGATGGAAGTTTCAACGGTCCAGGGCTACTTTCATGACGGAATAATTAATAGTGTTGGAAACGGTGATAAAGAAAAAATTCACCGACATAAACCTAAAGCATATTTTATACCAGTTTTATTAGGGCTGATATTTTTTAATTAAAGACCCGTTGAAACTTGCAACCCCTCAGGTTATCCGTAAGTAGAATACCAAACTAATGATGATCTATTCAATTAATCGAAGGCATCGTGGGACAGAAAAGGTTTGAGATGAAAAAGACAAAATTTTGACGTAGAGCCGACCGAATGATGACATGATCAGTTCCTTGTATGAGTGAGATAGAATGCGACGATAAGGACGATTGGCGGCCATTTTTATTAGGAGTCGGGACGATCAAAATGCGGTGTCGTAAAATTCTTCTTGACATGACTTAGGTGCTTTTGTTAAAAGGTGGCGGGTCTTGTAAGGTGATTTATACACGTGTCAAATGCTTCTAGAAGCCAATCGGGCTCGAACCTGATGATGGTTGCGGCTATAGTCGGCTTACAATTGCCCGATTGTGATTTGTAATAACCAGTAGCGCATTGTTTTTTTAGTCAGTTGTCGCAACTGGTCTAGATGTCCGGAAGGAGAAGATGGATGGCAGTTGGGAAGGTGAAGTGGTTCAACGATAACAAAGGGTTTGGTTTTATTGAACAGGCTGGTGGAGAAGACGTTTTCGTACATTTCTCCGTCATTGAAGGAGATGGGTTCAAATCCCTCGACGAAGGACAAGACGTCGAATTTGAAATGGTGCAGGGTTCTAAAGGCTGGCAGGCCACACGTGTAAATAAGATCTAGTCAAAGTTTTGGGAATTTTTACTCTGCATACCCCGGTATCCATGTGCATACCGGGGTATTGTTGTTTTACAGCTCAGCAGCGCCGAGAAGATCGAGGAATTGCTTGATAATTTTTGCTGTTGCTCCCCATATAATGTGTTCATCGTAGTCAAAAAAATAGCTCCTTACGAGGCGCCCCTCATGCTCTCGTGTGACCTGTGCAGGCGGGTTATTTTCTCTTAGAAAGGAGAGAGGCACTTCAATAATATAAGCGGTCTCTCGCTCATCAAGTGAAAAGGGGTAGGGGTAGGGAATGGCGCCGACATAGGGTCGAACCAGATAATTGCTGTTGCTGGTCAACAAATCATCCAACTGACCCAAAACGCGTACATGATGGGGTTGTAAACCGATCTCTTCTGCACTTTCTCGTAAAGCAGTATGTTCAAGCGATGCATCATTGGGTTCATGACCACCACCGGGAAAGGCAATTTGACCGCGGTGGTGCGCCATCCTTTCCGACCTTTTGGTGAGGATGATGCCGTAGTCCCCATTATGCGAATATATAGGTATCAATACCGCTGCAAGACGACGGCTGGGCTCAGAAAGTTCACGACATTGTCGAGATTGAAGGATATCAGCGATTAACCTCTCCATTAGCTAACTTCCATCTAGTTGCCCTGCTGTCCTACCTGAGTACTTGCTCTTTCCATCCGGCCGATCATCGAAGGAGTCGACAATACACCATCACCTCCAGTGTGTTTGACGACTAAACGATCATCCACAATGGCGGATACTTGAGCTGCCAATCCAGGTTTAATTTGTTCGAATTTCACCTTAGTCCTCCCCAGTCGCACCTAGATGATGGAGTTAGAGATTTTAGTAAAACCTTAAATTAGCCTATCATAGCATAGGCGTGTGACGAGACTCCACTCATAGTGGCGATCTGGTTTTGACAACCGATACCCAATCTCAATATAATCGATTGGCGTGAAATTCCCTTAAAGCCAGGGAAGAGCAATTTTGTTATCGTGTCCAAGACGGTTTTGTAGGCGAGGGGAGAAAAGTGCACGGGACGCACTTCCATCATAAAGCACAGCAGGTACGTCACATTTTGGTGTGGACGCTAGTGGCGAATTGGTCCGTGGCGTTGGGCAAATTAGTGCTTGGATTTCTCAGCGGTACGATGAGCTTGGTTGCCGATGGCTTCCATTCGTTTCTTGATGGCTCTTCCAATATTATCGGTTTGATGAGTATCCAAGCCGCGAGCAAGCCGGCTGACGGACGATATCCCTATGGACGGCGTAAGTATGAAACGTTTGCTGCAGTAGGCATTGCGATGCTGTTGGGGTTAGCTTGCTATGAAATTGTCAAAGAAGTTGTGCGGCGTCTGTGGTCGGAGAACATCCCGGCTGTTGGCTCCCTGAGTTATGTGGTTATCATTGTAAGCATTATCATCAGTTATGTGGTTGCGACGTATGAGCATCGGCGTGGCAGAGAACTAAAAAGTTCTGTATTAGTGGCTGATGCCCATCATACGCATAGTGATGTATACAGTTCGTTAGTGGTACTGATATCCTTGATCGCTATCCAGCTCGGTTATCCCTGGTTTGACATCATTGCGTCACTATTTGTTGTTATTTTCATTGGGCGAGCAGTATGGCAGATACTGTCTGAAAGCCTTCATACGCTGATCGATATTTCACGCTTTGCCGCCGAAGAGATTGAAGCCATTGCTCTACAGGTCACAGGGGTCTGCGAGTGTCACAATATTCGTTCAAGAGGAATGGAAGATGCGGTATATATTGATTTGCACATTGGCGTGGACCCTGACTTAAGGATTGGGGCAGCTCATGACATCGGATGTGAGGTCGAGCGTCAGCTTCTGACAACCCTTCCCGATGTTGCGGATGTTGTTGTCCATTGCGAGCCGGTACGCAGCAACTCACAAATAATTCCCGAGGAAGAGTTGCGTCGAAGTGTGCAGTCGGCAGCGCAACCATCCGATCAATCTGGACAGTCGCAGGCAGCGACCGATCCATAAACGCAACCATCAGCGGCATAGATGATCAAAAAGACAGCAGGAGTGAAGCAAGCGAGGATCTGCCACTGGATGTCCGAACCGATGCGTAGGATGTAAGGCATGTTGAATGAAAGCCAACAAGCCCAATTAGATGCTGTTGTTGGCGAACTGGGTGGTGATATATTTGTTGAATCTGCCAGGTTTGATACACAGACTCTTGAGTTGGTACTATGCCGAGAATTTGTCTGTTTTCGGCCACTACATATTACAGAACGTGAGGTGGATATTACTGCAGCGCTTACCGGGGATGTTATTGCCCAGCAGGCGCTAGGGAAGCATTTGCAGTCAAAGCTTGAGGGGTTATTGTAAAGTTGGGTTTTGGCCGATAACGATTACTTGAGCCGGCCAATGGCTCGCAAGAGTGGCTGCTGTAAATCGACGCCTAAGTTTCGTCGTGACTGTTTGCCGTTTGCCTCAAGTCGAGGCAGTGTCTCCCGTAGTAAGGTTAGCGCTTTGTCGTAACCGAGCGCATCGATCACACCTGGCAGGAGTACTTCCTCAGCAATTTCAATGCGGTTGCCATAGATCGCTGCCATACGTTGTATCACGTATGTAAGGTCTATATTTTCTTCCAGGCTGTGCAGATCAATGATGGTCGGCTGTGGGGTTGCACCTTCCGGGTCGCGGATCAAAACATTCCATGGGCTCGGGTCAGAGGTAAAGGTCTGACCTCCCAAAGCGTCCCAGAGTCGAATGAAGGCCGCAACAGCGAGTCTTTGAATGGCTATAAGGCGCTGGTCGTAAACAGGTTGATCGATCTGCCCAGCCATAAGCAGTTCTTCATAATGATGTTTCAAGCGCTCGACTGATAGTCCTGCAATGAATTCTTCAATGAATACATACTGCATGGGGCCATCGCACTGTTGTCGATGCCAGAAGCCGCCACAGCGTGGAAATAGCCCAGGCACACGCTGGTCTAGTTCGGCGGCGAGTTCCGAGAGCCGTTCAAACAATATATATGTGGTGTCGACATCGCCTTGCCGCTCAGTGCCTGCGGCATAAACGATACGGCGATCACGGGGAATCTTGGCGACCAGATGGTGTGTTGATTGATGGTGAAGGTCGATGGAAAGTTTATAAACTACCATCGCGCCACCTGTAGCCAGAGGTGTTAAAATTGCCTTACCGATCTGAGGAATCTCTCGGCAATCGGGGAAGACGCTGCATAGGGCATGAGATAAAAAGCCGTCCTGGTTGGCGCTAGCAATAATTTGGTGGTGACGAAGATCAGCCTCCCCGTCCCACTGAATCAAGAAGGTCACACGTTTCCTCTGTCAGATTATTATTCTTGCTGTTTGCTTTCAACCTTAGGATTCTCATCGTTGTCGTCTCCGACAGCTTGTTCGGAGGCGCGTTTAAATTCACGGATGCCGCGTCCCAACCCTTTACCCATCTCCGGGAGTTTTTTCGCGCCGAACAGAACCATAATGATAAGAAAAATAATAATTAGTTCCTGCACGCCTAAACCAAACATAATATCCCCCTATAGTTAAATCGAACCGTCCACTTTATTATACGCTTATAGATGATTTGTGGCTATCCCTCTAAGTGCCTGGCCAAAACGTTTTGCACACTTTCCACGTCCATAGCAGTAGACTGAGACAGGCTACTGCGGAATGCGGAATACGGAATTTAAAGAAAAGGGGTTATTCGATAATCCGCATTCCGCAATCTGAGATAATGTCGCCCCCAGCCTGCTGTTGAGCAAAGATCGCTGAGCTTAGCGCGCCTTCCAGTTGGGTTGTCGTTTCTCGGAGAACGCTCGGGGGCCTTCCACGGTGTCTTCCGAACGGCGCATGGCGTTGACTTCCGAATAGTTTAGGTGCAACGCAATATCGAGCGGATGGCCCAAGCCCAGCAAGGCGGCTTGTTTACTGGCGCGAACAGATAACGGCGCACATTGCAGAATTTCTTCCGCCCAGCGTTGGGCGGTTGGGATCAACTCGACTAGCGGTACAACTTCGTTGACAATACCCCACCGGTGGCCTTCTTCAGCCGTCATATGGCGGCCGGTGAGGATGTGTCCCATGGCGATTTTATGGGGAATCATGCGCGGTAGGCGATGCACACCACCGGCGCCTGCCATTAAACCAACACGTGGTTCCGGCAAACCAAGACGGGCGTGCTCGGCGGCTATGATGATGTCACAAGCTAGAGCCATTTCGAAACCGCCGCCTAAGGCAAAACCATTGACAGCAGCGATAATAGGTTTCCAGCAGGTGGTGCGAGCAGTGATACCACCAAATCCTGTTTGGGCTGAGCGCACCATAGCCATGCCGTGTTGCGCTGTATATTTTAGATCATTACCGGCAGAAAACGCCTTGTCGCCGCTGCCAGTTAAAATGCCGATCCAAACCTCGGGATCGTTCTCGAAGTCATTCCAGATTTCATGCAGCTCAAAGTTGGCTGGCGGGTGCAGGGCGTTCATTCGTTCTGGGCGATTAATGGTAACCGTTGCGATACGTCCCTTCTTCTCATAAGTCGCGAACTCATATGCCATCTTATTTTCCTCTTCCTAAATCGTACACACGGCATCTTTCCTAAGACGGCAGAATCGCTTCTGCTTTACCTTTTGCCGTAATTTCGCCCCGTTGGTTTTCTGCCCACAGGTCACAGGCTACGAGATGTTTTCCCTGGCGCTTAAACGTGTCCGTTACAGAGCCGTGTAACCAGGTCGTGTCACCTAAAATGTTGAAGCGTCGCACCTGAACATCGAGCAGATTTAAAAATCCGTTATCGCCAATCCAGTTGGTCATTAAATGCCCAAACCAAGATATGCGTTGAGGTCCGTAGTCATAGGCATCAGGTACACCCACCTGGCGGGCAAATTCTGCATCCCAATGTACCCGTTCTGGTACATCAGGAACACCAAATTGATCAACAATACCGGCAGCCGGGTGGCGCCGACGGTATTCAAGCCCTGCCTTATGCGCACGGTTGAATAATCCACCCCAGCCAATAAGCCAGGTGACAATGTCAGTAATCGTTAAGGGGCCTTTTACGAGCGGGGTGATATCGTCGCCGATTGTAACATCTTGCCAATTACGTGGGATAGCGCCACGGATAATCTCTGCATCATAAGCCGATTCGATCTGTGCAATATCGTTAGGTTTGTAGTGTGCTCTCGTAATCCCATCGTATTTACCTTGGCGGCGTGCTGTATCACGTTCGGCGCGAATGCCAAAAGCACGGGCTTTCGCAACAATGTCGCCCTGCTGGTTGGTAAAGGTACTGTCATACGATTGAAGAAAAGTTTGTTTGGCGAAAGCGCTTTGTTTTTCTTCTAACCCGCACATGACGCTAGAAGCGGTGATGGTATCGTTTTCTCGAATGGGAAGGAACCATTCGAAGCGGGTGCCGGCAAACATATTATGAATGCCGGCTAGTCCGCCAAACTGGCCACTGCAGATATCGTCCATGGCGTACAAAATGCAAGGTGGGGCGATGATCCCCCTATGCTGTGTTTGAGCAGCATAGGCTGGATCGGTCCACAACGGATTGAGATCGCCGATGCCATGAGCAAAGTGACGAATCGTATCTCGGCTGGCAAGTTCGATGTGCGGGCGCCGTCGTTGAACCGGCACGCCGATACGCTGTCGTATCCGCTCCAGCGCGTCTTCAGTGATCGTGGCGTGTTGGGTCATTAACAAGCTCCACAGTCAAGGAACGGTATGAATCTTACGCGTAAGTTACCCCCCTCCGCCCTGAGACGTAGTCAACTAGTATGCCGGTGATAGTTTGTGATGGCAAGATCAAAACGGCTAAGGGTGTGAAAAGTGTATAAGTGGGTCAGTCTATAATTGACCGGGCTACACCGATTGTTGATGGAACGGAATGGTGGAAATCTGCTACAATGTCTCCAATGGAAGGTTTAGGGCGAGCCATGAGATGGATGATGATTTGTGTTATGCTCGCAGGTGGACGGGAGACGTTATTGCCTCAAATATTATGACAACAACCCATCGTAGTCTACGGATCAAGGATTGGCCTGAGGATGAGCGTCCAAGGGAGCGTATGCTTCAATATGGTGAGCATGCATTGTCCGATTCTCAGCTCTTAGCCATTGTGCTGCGAACTGGAGACTCATCAAGCGGCGCAACCGCTGTTGATCTGGCGCGACGTTTGTTGACGACGTTTGATGGTAGCTTTGAGGCTATCAGCGCTGCGACTGTGGCTGAGTTGCAACAAGCGCCTGGCATTGGACCGGCGAAGGCTTGTGAAATTAAAGCCGCGTTCGAAATTGGGCGTCGTTTATTAGCTCGTCAAGCGGGGCAGTTGGTACAGTTTCGTTCAAGCCAACAGGTGGCAAATTACTATATGCCGTTGTGGTCTGGCAAGAAACGCGAGCAATTCCAAGTGATCTTGCTTGATCGAAAAAATCGCGTCATGCGCGACGTGATGATTTCCCAAGGTTCGCTAACGGCAAGTATTGTTCACCCTCGCGAGGTTTTCAATCCTGCCATTCGGGATTCTGCCGCCGCAGTAATTTTTGTGCATAATCATCCAAGCGGCGACCCGCAGCCGAGTAAAGAAGATCAAGAACTAACCGATCGTTTGGTGAAAGCTGGACAGTTGCTCGGTATACAAGTTTTGGATCATATTATTGTTGGCCGCGATACGTATATGAGTTTTGCTGATGAAGGGTTACTCAATGACGGACGACGATAAGTTTCATGACGAGTGTGCTGTGGTGGGCGTTTTTGGCCATCCGGAGGCAGCTAATCTCGCCTATCTTTGCTTGTACGCCCTTCAGCATAGGGGCCAAGAGAGTACAGGCATCGTTTCGTCGAATGAACATGAAATGTATGCTGAAATCGGCATGGGACGGGTCAATGATTTTTTTAACGAAGAGCGCTTGGGGCGCTTGCACGGGCATCTTGCCGTTGGCCACAATCGTTATTCGACTGCTGGCTCATCTACGGCCAGAAATGCTCAACCGTTATTGGTTGACTATGCCCGTGGGTCTATAGCGATTGCTCACAATGGGAAGTTTGTCAACGCCCACCGGATACGTGCCGAGCTAGAAGCATATGGCTCTATATTTCGATCGACCTCAGATACGGAGGTGGTGCTGCACCTTATCGCTCAATCGCGAGCCAAGGATCTGGTTGACTGCATTGTTGAAGCTATGCAGCAGGTTCAAGGTGCATACTCCCTCATTTTGATGAGCCGTGACCAGATCATCGCTGTACGTGATCCGCAAGGTTTTCGGCCTCTTTGCCTCGGCAGCCTAGGAGATGGTTATGTCATCACATCAGAAACCTGTGCTCTAGATTTGATTGAAGCTTCATACATACGTGATGTACAGCCTGGGGAGTTAATTCGTATCTCACGTGATGGTGTGCAGTCCTACTTTCCCTTTTCTCCTGCTGCGCCGCGTTTTTGTGTATTTGAACTGGTTTATTTCTCACGTCCTGATAGCGACATTTACGGCCACAATGTACATATGGTGCGCAAAGGATTTGGTCGACAGCTTGCCAGGGAAGCGCCGGTCGATGCCGATGTGGTGATACCGGTGCCCGACTCCGGAATTCCTGCCGCTCTCGGTTTTGCTGAGGAATCATTGATTCCTTTTGATATGGGTCTTATCCGTAACCATTATGTTGGCCGTACGTTTATTGAGCCCCAACAATCCATCCGACATTTTGGGGTCAAAATTAAGCTGAATGCCAACCGGCGGTTTTTAGAAGGCAAACGAGTGGTGGTGGTGGATGATTCGATTGTGCGGGGGACAACAAGTCTAAAGTTGGTGCAGATGATAAGGCAAGCTGGTGCGAAAGAGGTACATATGCGTATCAGTTCACCCCCAATAACGCATCCATGTCTGTATGGTATTGATACGCCAACTCGGGAGGAATTAGTAGCAGCCAATTATTCAGTGTCGGAAACCTGTGATTATATCTGCGCGGACAGTTTAGCCTATCTTAGTCATGATGGAATGATGCAAGTTGTACGGGGAGAGGAGCAGTACTGTAGTGCTTGCTTTACGGGAGATTATCCTGTTCGAGTCCCTTGGCAGGACGAACTGCAGCAATTACCCCTCTTCGACAAGGAGCGCTGAGTCGTCCCGTCCTGTGCCATATTGTGTGGTGGTATTTGATTTTCAAGGCGTTATGCCGTCGCTTATCCTACCGAATACCACCAAATCACGTCCTGGTTGCTGTCAAATTGAAACCGGTGCTTCAGGCAAGTTGGGATGACTTGTTTGCTGGCGTATTATCGTGCTGCTTCATCATTTTAATCAGCAATGCCGTGTCCGGGTCTATTTTGAACGGCTTATTTACCCAACAATTGAACGATAGCGGGGGGCTAACACCGGGCTTTACCTCAGCCACCTTGACTAACCTGCCCTTGTGTGTTGGGCGATATATCGCAATATTCCCATGCATCATTACCGTGCCCACCAAATATAATGCCCTCGAGCCGCCCTGGCAATAGCTTAGCAGCAAACCAGGACAGCAGATGTGTTGTGCTTGGTTGCTGCCAGCACAATAGGGATTATAGCATAGAAGGGAGCACAGGCTCATGGTTATCGTTCTGCGACTTCTTGGTATCGCCCTCGCAGCTGTGGGGATTGGCGTATTGGCACGAACGCGCACGGCAAACCGTGATTATGTCGTTTTGGACCTTGACGCTTCCGCATCTCCATCAGACGTGCAGCAGGCGTACCGGGACCTGGTGCAGGTATGGCACCCGGACCGCTTCGCCCATGATCCCCGCCTGCAACGCAAAGCACAGGTGAAATTACAAGCCATCAACGATGCGTATGAACGCCTGGGCAAAGGTAGTCGTGACGGGGTTTAGACCTCATCACCCTCCGTACGTCTCTCACCGGCGTGCTGCGATCGTCTGTTCTTCTGCACGCCTTCTTTTTCAGCGGTGAGCATGAAGGTCCCGAGAACGGTATCATGGCGTCCGAAGCTGAAAAGAGGCTGGCATGCTAATACGTTATTTTTCAATGGTCGGATTTTTTAAGGAAAGCGAAGAGGCAGACATCGGCTGAAACGGAAGCGTCAAAATGTGTCACCAGGAAAGACTTAGTGGTGTAGGAAGGCGTTGACTTTGAATAGCCCATTTTTTATGATGGCGTGTGCATCCGTACGTGATTCATGGTGGGCGTGGACCATTTTATCCTGCCCAACGAAACATCACTTTCATGTCGTAGGGGTTGCTATGGAAAGATTGGTGAAGTGCGTGACAGTCGTACTGGTTGGCGCCGTGTGCATGTTTGGCCTAAGAGTCGATAATGCCTTGGCGGTTAATGATGAGCCGCTCAGAGACAGTTGGGCGCCTAGCGAATGGGGGCCGAATGACAGGGCCGGTGCGGTCAATCGCACTACCCCAGCTATTGTGTTGCAAGCCGTAAGGCTAGTCAAGCAAGGCAAAGTTGCCACCCTAGGCAAAGTGTATGCGCAGGACGCTCCAGCCTTTGGGACACGAGGCTGGCGGATGACTATTCCGGGCCTGCCCACTGGCGGGCCGTTCGGCGAGCAAGAACTCGTGTACAACGACGAATATGTGGCAACGGAACTTGGCCAGATCGGCACCCAGTTCGATGGTCCGGGACATATTGGGGTCATCACTTCGAAGGGCATGTTCTTTTACAATGGGGTGTACCTGAATAAGACCAAAGGTATCGGCCCGTATGGTGTCGGCCCGCTTGGTGTGGAGCACGTGGGCAAGATTGGCTATGTCTGCCGTGGCGTGCTGCTCGATGCGGTTGCTCTCCGAGGCGGACAGCTGCCGATTCCTCAAAAAGCCAGCAAGGATGATCCTGGCATCATTACCGAAGACGACATTAAGGAGATGGTCAAGCGACCAAGGCATCGACCCGATCGGTGAAGGGGACTGCGTGTTTCTGTATACCGGCCATGGTGATATTTGGCATCCCTCCAAATGGGACACCTACTCGGCTGAAGAGAAAGCCAAACGGGTTAAGGCATTCAACGCTGGTGAGCCCGGCTTTGGCATCTCCGCGTGTGAATACTTGGCGTCACGGAAGATCATCCTTACAGGCGGTGACACCTGGGGCGTGGACGCTGTGGGACCGGGCTTTGCAGGTGAGAATCCCCAACCATTCGAATGCCACATCAAACTCCAGACAAAACGCGGCATTTGGAACCTGGAGAACTTAGACCTGAGCCAGTTGGTGGCTGACAAGGCATATGAGTTCCTGTTCGTCTGGGCACCGCTGAAAATTAAAGGCGGAACTGGCTCACCGGGAAATCCGATAGCCCTATACTAAGCTTGTCTGCTTTCTTCTAACCGTGCGGGGGGCTGGCCTTTGTGCCGCCCTTATCTTTCCCCCTAATGGGGTAGTGAAGGCTTCAGGCCCCCGCCACCCCGTTTTCTCTGCAATCTCCAACACCTCTGCAACAATCTACCGATGCTCTGCCAGCAATTCCTGCCAACTCGATATATGAGCATGCGCTGGCTTCGGCTTCTAGTGCGTGTGCCAGATGCGGGTAT
>JAPULM010000449.1 GCA_027294925.1 bacterium | reverse complement strand
AATGACCGTTGCTCACGGAGGGAGATCATACCTCAAATGGCCTCAAATGAAAATTGCGACAGAACCCGTTCGGTTAGGGTAGGAATCGACACGGTGCACGGCAGTCGGAGGATCAGCATTGAAGACGCAAGGAATCCCTGCATTTATGTGCCACTCACGATGGCCTGCGCACGCTGACGCGCCAGAGCGGTTTTTCCATCCCGCAGAAGTTCTAAAATGTCGGAATCAATCAAGGCATACCAACGTGCACGGCGCGCCTGAAAATCAACATGACGTGTTGCCATCGACTCACGTAACTCGCGCATCAGCTCAAGAAAAGCCGCATACTCGGGACCGAATTCACCCTCAAACCGTTGACGCAGGCGAACCCCTAGGGCTGGCGCGCAGCCGCTGGTGGAAATGGCCAGGGTTAAGGCGCCCTGACGCATGATGGCGCCAGCAATGAAATTGCTGTGGGCGACGTCATCCACGGCATTGATTAACGCCCCAACAGCCTGTGCTTCCTGCCAGACGCGTTGGTTAACGCTGTGATCATTATCTGTTGCAATAACCAGAAACGCCCCCTGCAGATCCCCCGCTTGGTAATCACGACAGATCCACTCGATCGTCGCTTGCTGACCCCAAAGCTGCAGTTGTGGCGTTGCTTCAGCACTGATCACCGTGACCGTCGCCTTGGCGTCCAGCAAACCCCTGACTTTACGCTCAGCTTCAGACCCACCGCCAATCACCAGACAACGGCGAGTTGCCAGGCCGGTCAGAAAAACCGGGTAAACCTCCATCATAACTCCTGCAAAAAATTTACCAGGGGACCATTGCGCATCTGCCCTCTATCCATTTCTGCTTGCTTGACACCACCAAGGGCAGTGGGTAGACGTCGATTCAAGACAGCAACACCGAAGGGCAGGGAAGGGAGGGGAAGGTGGTCTGGGTTGGCAACGCCTCGACATCAATGGGCAGACTCGTGGCATCCCCGGCTGAGGCGTCAAACCATTGCAGATCACGGCGCAAGGTGACCACCTCACCCACAATAATCGTTGCCGGCGCCGTTAACCTAGCGGCTCTCTGCACAATGTCCGCTAAGCTACCTTGTGCGACAACTTGCTCAGCCGTCGTCCCCCATTGTACAACCGCCACCGGCGTATCCGGTGAACGGCCGTTGGCCAGTAGTTGATCGACGATCCATGCGAGCCGACGCAGCCCCATGACAATCACCAGGGTTTCGGCTTGCGCTAAAATTGTCCAATCCAAGGCCGAACGGCGGGAGCCACACGCGTGGCCGGTGACCACGGTGAACGAACTGGCATAGTTGCGGTGCGTGATCGGAATGCCGGCATAGGCAGGCACCGCTATGGTACTGCTGACGCCGGGCACTATCTCGAATGGGACAGCCGCAGCCGCTAGCGCCTCACACTCTTCACCGCCACGCCCGAAGACAAAAGGATCACCGCCTTTCAAGCGCACCACAATATGTCCCTCGCCGGCTTTGGCAATCAACAATGCATTAATCTCCGACTGCGGCATGGTGTGGTGTCCTGCCGCCTTGCCGACGTCAATACGCTCGGCGGTGGCCGATACTTCATCGAGTAAGGCTGGATGCACCAAGCGATCGTACACCACCACTTGCGCCTGCCGTAAATAAGTCAAACCACGTACCGTAATCAGTCCCGGATCGCCAGGTCCCGCACCGACCAGATAGACCTTGCCGCTGTCTGATGTTTGCAAGACTAGACTCCTACGGCAATTTCAATATCGTCAAGGCGCCTGATCAAGGTGTCTAGGGGCACCGCGTAGGCCGCCTTAATAGTTACCGTCAAGGACGACTTTGGGTCTGGCAGGTGTTCCACCCTAACTGTATCGCTCGCATACAATTGCTGTACAAACGGCTCAAGCTGAGCGTGAAGATTTTCGAACGCATCGAAGGTGTTCGGCGCCTGCAAGCGATCATTCACTCGCAGTAAGAGTTCATCGGTGCGAAACTGAAGCTGCCCTTGTAAGGTGCTGTCTGTTTCCAACAGCCGGCATACAGTCAGGGCATCGTGGAAGACCGATTTCAACCGTTCCTGGACATTCTGCATATCCGCTCGGCTGGCATGCGTCTCACGCCGACGGCTATACAACAACCCGGTGCGTCCGGTCGCTGCGGTGTCGATGCCATAATGGGCGTCATGGCCAATTAAAATCACCCCTGGACCATACGGCACGTGACGATAATCCACTACGTCGATGAGGACGTCATCCAGAGCGCGGGTCTGAATCCAGCGATGAAAAACAGGAATCAGCGCTTGCTGATCCAAATCTGCAGCGTCATGCAAAAACAACTTAAGATCGTATTTCGGGGTATCCATGAATGAACTTCCTTATATGTCTGGTTAATTATAAATTTGTTTCCATCCCAATCTGCCCCGCGACCACCTGATTCCTCCTCTCCACGCAAAACCTACATCAGAGAGAGGGGATTTTGGGAAAACTAAATGGCCCCGGAGGAAAGATCGATGCCCGGATCATGGAAGAGCCACCAGCTGCTGGCTCAACCGGTTGTAGCAGGCGTGTGCAGCCTCAATAAATAGCTGCACTTCCTCGATGCGCCGGTGTACAGCATCGGGGGGCACCGCACCGTTGCCATTGTCGTAGGCATGAAACAGGTAGTTGGCAAATTTACCACCGGCAAACGGATCGAAGAACAACTCGGTGTCGTAAAACCGCCGGCGGAATTCATCCACAATTTGAGCCGCATCATCACCTATATCGATATTGTGCACCTGCACCAACGCCTTGGCGGCTTGCAGCATGGCGGCATAGGCGGTCTGATACGCTTGCTGATGCCGGCCATCGTCCAATTGGATTTGCGCTTCAAACACCTGGCGTTCACTGGCCGCTAAACTAAATTGGCTCAACGACACCACCTCACCGGCACACTCGCCCACCCCGAGATCGCCGAGCGAGTATTCGCGCGGATCACCCCAATCGGAATAGAATGAATGGTCTTGTGCATAGTCAGGGACCCGGGTCAAGTCATCCAGCAAGGCACGTAACTTCGCCTTACCAATACGTTTAATAAAGGCTTGAAACGATTCGTCCGCCTGGCGCTGCTCGACGTAAAAATCAGTCAGGCGATCGACAACTTGAGGAATCCGTTTGGAGGGAATGGCGACCGTGGCCAATCCGTAGGCGCCGGCATTGTCGCTCCACTGGCCGCCCAGTACGACTTGAAAATGCGGCACCGCATGGCTACCGACTTTGCGGCTGACACCATAGAACCCGATATCCGCCACATGGTGTTGACCGCAGGAATTAAAACAGCCGCTAATTTTGATCTTGAGATTCTTCACCGCAGCCTCAAGACTACCGTTACGCAGGCCAACCTGTTGTCGCAACTCGGCAGCCAGACCGCGGGACGAGGAAATGCCGAGTTTGCAGGTGTCGGTTCCCGGGCAGGCGGTGATGTCAAGCAGGGTTGAGGCACCGGATTCAGCCAGGCCAACAGCTTTTAAATCGGTATATAAAGCGGCTAGGTCGGCCTGACTGATCCAGC